>CALCCV010000494.1 GCA_937900305.1 uncultured Pseudobdellovibrionaceae bacterium
GTCATTTTAAACAAACCGATTGGTTACGTGTCCTCAACTCCCGAAGACAATCACCCCCACGCCCTCACCTTGGTTCGACCTGAAAATCAGTGGCTCAAAAAGATTTCCGCCACCACCAAAAATCGAATTCAATCTGTTCAGGATCTCAAGGGGCTGGCCCCGGCTGGCCGCCTCGACATCGACTCCCAAGGTCTGATTGTTTACACCCAGGATGGCCGTCTGGCCAAACAGCTCATCGGAGCGGAGTCAGATCTCGAAAAAGAATACATCGTTCGTGTCGAGGGGCGCGTGAGCGCCGAAACATTGCAAACTCTGCGTTTTGGTCTGGAGTTGGATGGCAAGGCCCTCAAGCGAGCCGATGTTCACCAGCGCGACCGCGGTCTTTTGGTTTTTATTTTAAAAGAGGGCCGCAAACGTCAGATCCGTCGCATGTGTGAGGCGGTCGGATTGAAAGTGACCTTTCTCAAACGGATTCGCATTGGTCGTTTGCACTTAGGAGATCTGCCCACTGGGCAGTGGCTCATTCTGGAAAATCCCAGACTCCTGTAGCCCAACCGCAGCCAGCCAGCTTTCCAGCGTCCTTGTGTGAGGATGCATTTTTATTAAACTAACTAAACTGATGAACTAACTAAACTAACTAAACTAACTAATTGTCGCGTAGACACGATGAGAGTCATCGAGATCATCGAGCACTGTCAGAAACTCTTGAACCTCTTTGAGTTGCTCTTCACTGAGATCGGCGGTGAGGTTCGTCGCTTTGAAACTGGGCTCGCAGGCGGTCACTTGCCAGCCCCGCTGAACCAAAAGCGTGCGAACCGAGTCGAGATCTTCGTAAGCGGTGTAGAAAGTGGCGTGACCGTCGTCTTCCATTTCGACTTCGTTAGCGCCGGCTTCGATGGCTTCTTCGTCAGGGTCAAACGTCCCACTCTTTTTACCTTCGATCAACCCCACCCGCGCGAACATCCAGCCCACGCTGCCAGTTTCACCCATGTTGCCGCCGGCCTTTTTAAAAGCGTTTCGCATCTCAGAGGCCGTTCGGTTTTTATTGTCAGTTTGACATTCAACGATCACACCCACGCCGTGGGGAGCGTAACCTTCGTAAGCAACCTCTTCGATGATTTTGCCGTCATCCAAAAGTCCCGCGCCCTTTTTAATGGCTCGATCAATCGTTTCATTCGGGCAACTGGCCGTTTTGGCCGCATCAATGGCCACACGCAGGCGAGAATTTGCCGCCGGATCAGGGCCACCCAATTTGGCCGCGACTTGAATTTCACGGGCGAACTTGGTGAATACGAGCCCTTTTTTTTGGGCGTTTGCGACTTTCGAGGTTTGCTTCCAGCCTTTTCCCATATATTTAGTGAGCTAAACAAAGGACTTTGGCTTTGTCAAACGCACCGGAAATTCACAACCCACTGTGGCTGACCACTCCGACAGAAAAATTGCGCGTCTGGAACGAGGCCTGTGAAATCGCGTGGCAAACTCCGGATGTTTATTCAATACCAACTGCCGCGCAAAGGGATATTGAAGTTTTACCGCCGACCCTCCATCCACCCAAGCTTGGTTTTTCACACGCCGCCGGACGAGCCAGAGTCATTCATGATTTGGCCAGCATTGAACTTCAAGCCATGGAGTTGGCTTTGCGCACGCTGGTTGAATTTCCAGAAGCACCACCAGAATTTCGTCGGTCCCTGCGGGACCTCGCTATCAACGAAGGAGAACACTTCGCACTCTGTTTGAACACATTGGCAGACATGGACTTTCAATGGGGCCACTGGCCCATCCACAATGGTCTTTGGGATTGCGTGCGCTCTGATGACAGTTTGCTCGATCGCGTGCTTCTCGTTCATCGCTTTCTGGAAGGAAGCGGGCTCGATGCCGGTTTTACTTTGCACCAACGACTGTCAGGCGTGAAAGATGCGGCCATGAAAAACTGCATTGCACGAATTCACCGCGAAGAATTGGGTCACGTGCAGTTTGGCTCGCGTTGGTTTCATCACCTGAGTGAGTCTTCTGGCAAAGATCCTGCCGCTGAGTTTTTGGCGGGCGTGCTGCGGCTCCTGCCGCGGTTGCCAAAACGCGTGGAGCCCTTGAATGTCGTCCTGAGATCCGAGGCTGAATTCACACCGCGAGAGATCGAAATTTGCCAAAAGTTGCGAAGCTATTTTTTAGCCCCGAAGATCGAGCGCGATCAATTTAGCGAGTCGTGGTGGACTGGTTAAGTTCTTTGCGCAAGGGCTTGGTAAGCCAAGCCATAATACTGAATTTGTTTAACCATCGAAAAAAGGCCGTTGGCCCGACTGGGAGACAAATGAGTTTCAAAACCAAGCTCTTTTAAAAAATCAGGCTTCAGGGATAAAATCTCAACGGGCGTGAGATCAGAGTACATCTTGACCAGTAAACTCACCAAGCCTTTGACAATCAAGGCATCAGAGTCCCCACGAAATTGAACGCGGTCGCCATTGAGATTGGCCACGAGCCAAACTTGAGATTGGCAGCCCTTCACTTTGAATTCATCCACGCGCTCCGCCTCGCTGAGGGGTGCAAGGTCGCGAGCCCACTGGATGATTTTGCGATATTTTTCGTCCCACGCCAGAGCCGGTGGGAATTCTTTTTTTAAGTCTTCAAGTCGTTGAATCAGGCGTTCGGTCAGATGTTCGGTTGTGTTCATTGGATCCCTCGATCTGAAATTTTCACTATCTCTTCGTACTGCGAAAGCAAGTCATTTTCCATCTCTTTCAACTCATTCGGTAGCAATGCGATGAACTCCGCACGTGTCAGTTTTTTCATCCATTGGTAGCAGAGAATATAAAATTTCTCTTTTTCGTCGATCCAATCTCGCCAAAGTTCCTTTTCTATTTTTTTTGGCAATGTCTCGGCCTTCCACAACTCGGGAGTGCAAGTTTGCATATTGAGATATTCCAAACTTGCGTTTTGTTCGCGAGGTGAAAATCCATGAAGTGAAAGCGCCTCTTCGAGCAAACACATTTCCATGATGGCGAGGTACTGGCCCAAGTTTTGCCAAAAAAGCAGTCCCTTCTTCCCATAGGAGGATTTGCAGTAGTAAGTGCTGCACACGCTTCCGCGGGCAGACCAAACCCGACAACTGAGATCTTCGCGATTCAAAAACGGGCAAAGCCACTCGGCCATGTGACCAAAGTCATCCTCTTCACGGTGATTGAAACTCACCTGAAATTTTGGTGAGGGAACCAGGCCTATCGGCAAACAAAACTGACGATTTTGAATTTGCTCTCGCATTTCCGCCGCCACTTGCGAAGACTCTTCACTGAGGGCCTGGCCCACCAAAAAATTGGCGATGAAGGGATGATAAGTGCAGCAGCGCAATTGTGGATGATACCACTTGGAACGATCCGCCGGAGGATTCGCTGAGTCTTTTGGTGCCATCGCACAGGAAAAACACGTCGCTTTTTTTTCTGTCAATTGAAGCTTGGCTGGACTCTCTTTTGAGATCCGTAATGGCTTTGGCAAAAATCGGCGATAAATCAGTGGTAAATCTAGCAAACTCATACCAAAACTCTTATGTTACAAATCCTCTTCGCTCAAGGTCGAAACGCAGCCATCCCGTTTTGAGACAGGTCTCAGAACTGCACAGTCTTTGGGTATGAGAGCACTACTTTTGATTCTGGGATTGGTTTTTGTTAGCGGCGGCTTGGCACAAGCCCGGGCCCACACCTTTCGCTTTAAGATCGTCGGGCGCTCTGGTGAAACCAAAGAGCTCGCCATCGAGAAACGCAGCGATGACGCCCTGTTGGCTTACCGAGAAGCCGCCTTTGATTGTGCCCGCCAAATGAGGCGGGGTCAGCGACTGAACGATGACACCATTCTCGATATCGTCAACACTTGCGCAAACCCTAGGCAGTAAAACATTTGTTGGCCAGCGATCCTTGCCGGCCCGATTCGCTTGTGAGATGTTTGAACGATCTATTGACGACAGCGAGGTGCATTCATGGGCGTTCTTAAATCCATCGGCGACTTTTTGTTCGGAAAATCTCCAGACATTTTTGATGACAAAGGCAATGTCTCGCACAAACTTCCCAAGAAGAAGTGGGACACCTGGCATCAGCGCACCAAACTCGACCCCCAACACAATTGGCGCAACCATGCTGGTATGGCGGCCGGCTCGAAAGCCGAAGGCCATCAACCCCGCAGGCCCTAAAGTCGAACGCTAAATCTAGGTTGTCCTTTCTTTTTCGGATCTGCCTTGCAATCCCCCCCCCCTTTGCACACTCAAAGCTTCAACTGGAAAGTGTTCCACTTTGAAGCCGTAAATTCGACCATCGTCAGAGTCATTTTTTTCGAATGACTGGGTTGTGTGTCGTACTGAACCAACCGACAAGCTGGTGGGCCGTTTCGAACGTATTACTTTGATAAGCGTGCGCAATTTTCGTCAGAAATGCGCGCAAAAGCGTTTAACATATACAAAGAATCGTTCGTAGATCTGGGGGAATTTAAATGAGCAAAAAGATCAGCGGCTTTGTCGTCGCTATTTTTCTGGGGACAACCATCGCCGTGCTCTTTCAAAACTGTTCACCAGCAAATTTTAAGGACGACCCGTCCGTCGCCGGAGTTTTTTCTAAAAAAGATCTCGACCTTTTCACTCGTGAAGATGTGGCCATTGACGGGAGCATTCCTGATTATTTCGTGAATCCGAAAGTTCCCGTTCGGTCGCTCACCTTACTCACTCTGCCAACACTTGGTACGATTTTTAACGAAGATGGCGACGCCGTGAAAGTCGGAGACACAATTTCGATCAACTTTCGTTATGTTCCTAGTCCCAACAAAAATGGAACGGATTCTTTTCAAGTGCGCGAGTTAGACAATCACAAAGACCGAGGCGAAGTGGTTCGCACCGTTGCCATCGTGATTGAGCCCGTCGTTGACGGCTTCAAAATACCTCGTCAAACCATCCGTTTGACAAATACTCCTGCCACCTTTTCATGGGGCACGACTGCGTCTTCTATATTGCCACCTTCAGTGTTGAACGATCCTGAAATCAATGGCGATGGAATTAAAATTACAAATCTCGAAATCAAAGCTGGCTCTTACAAAGATGGCGCCCGCAACTGCACTCCGGCGCTCTGTTCTGACGGCACGGGTGGAAAAACCACTGAGCTGGGTTACAATTCATCCACCAAAAACTTCTCGTTTGATACCAACAACAAATTGGATCTCGATCTCGTATTTTTGATCACCGCGATTGATGAAGTCGGTGGCCGATGGGACTTCGAACTCGAAGTTACGTTTTCAAATCCAATCAAAGATATTCAACCCAGTTTGGCCATGGCAAATTCTTCATGCATCTTGTGCCACGCCCGGGTGCGCGGAACTTTGATCACTGACTTTAACGCCTCTGGCGGTAAAGCCGACATCGGTTTCTCTAGCAACCTAATGACCTTCGTTGAAGGCATTCATCACAATTTTGCCGAGCCAACCGCACGCGATGCTTCGACGGCAGATCTTTTGGGTGGCGTTTTGCCAGGCAAAGGCGATCAAGTTCGAGGATTCGACGACTTCTTGATGAGCTCATTTAATTCCAGTTTATTTTATGGCAGCAAAATCATCGTTCCAAAGCTTCAATTGAATGACTACGACGCCATCGCTGCAAACTCGTACATCAATCTCTTCAAGAACGATGTGAAGTTTGATTTCCGAACTTTGCCCGCTGAACCCAATGCGGTTTATATGAAGTGGAACGACGGCCCAGAAAGCAAACTCAAAGCGGTCTTTAACAAAGTTTGGGAGTTTTTGGGTACCGCCCGCACGTGGACCGTCGCCGCAAAATTTGACGCCAACCTTGCGGCCGTCGCTTCTGTCGGCGAGTACTTAGACGCAATGACTTCAGGTCGCAAACCCAGCGCATTCACCATGTCTGCCGAACGCAAAACAGAAATCAATTGGCCAGCCGCCGTGACCGATGCGGACATCAACGCCAGCATTCGCGAAGTGGGCGCCGTGAAAATCAGCGCCCCTTCCGCCGCCGACATCGTCGCCATCAAAAATAGCGACGCTAAAAACTACTCTTACTACGTCGCCGTCGGATTGGCTTGGAATTTACAAGCTGGTTTGCCAGCGGGACTTGTTGAAGACCCACTGTACTTCAAAAACAATGGTCCAATCACTTGTGAAGGACAGCTCGTTTTGGTGGGCAAACCCCTTGTTCTCACGAATGCTGAAATCAAAACGAACCGCGGCTGCACGATCTATTCGGAACACACAGTGTTCGTCCAAAATACCAACGACACGCAAACCACAGTCCGCAAAGGCATCGTCATCACACCTCCAGCTACGACACCGTCAGGCTTGCATCACCTGCAAGTGACCAGCGCCGCGGGGATCGCGTTGGGCCTTGGTCAGTGCGCCAATGGCGAAGTGGCTCCTGGCATCACCAACACCTTCAAGCACCGCGAAAGATACATGAAGCAGTACTTCGTCGGAATGACGACGATCCCAATGATGGATGACTTCAACACGGTCACAGAAAACGGAGCGGCTCTCACCGTCTTGAAAGATGCAGCCGTCACTTGTCGAGATGGTTCAGACATCGCAAATGCCAAACGCAAAGTGGGCTTCGAGCGAGTGTTTTTGAATGCGCCACAAATTCAATCGCGCTATTCTGGAGATTTCTCGGGAGTCGCCATTGCACGCTGGTCGATTTTTGCATTAGGAAATTTCAGCTACCGATTTGATCCTGTCTTTGACAGCATTGAGATTGATTACTTTCAACGGATGCCGGGATTTTTCAGCTCTTACTTCTCGGTTCCCAAATGTGCATCACCTATTGAAAAATTTGCGGCTGAACCAGGTCGCCATCAAATATGTCGGTGAGAAAAAAAGGAAGCCCTCCTGGCCCCATCCGAAATACCGTCCTTGGCGAAGAGCTTTCATTCTCGAAAGCTTACGCCAAAGAATCAAGTTGTTTTTTTCCGAACGGCCGCGAAGAATTTTTCAAAGTCTGTGAAGTCGTTCTTGATCACAAACAGATCTTCCACTCTTCGACCCCAAGTGTGAGCAACAACCGAAATGATGTCGGCTTGCTCTTCACTTAATATTTTCGAAGCTAAATATAGAAGTCCTTTCTGATCCTTGCCCGAAAAACTTAAGGTCAGAGTTTTTGAATCTTGCGAGATCACTTCCATCTGATCAAAACGTGATTCAGGTAAATCCCAATGTTTCAACTCCCAGCTCAATCGCTTTTCGATAGTTTCGCGACTCAAGTTCCCCTGGACTTTGAACCAATCATAAACAAAGCCATCAAAAGTGGCGGCAAACGCGTGTTCCACGCCAAGTCCCGCTTTCCAAAATCGACAAAACAGTTCAGCCAAAATTCCACGCTGATCTTCAAATCGAGCGTAGCGAATCCACAGACCCTCTTTCGCTTTGCTTTGATAAACAAGAAATCCAGGTTGCTGATAGGCCCTTTTAAAGTCAGAACGCAGAAAACTTCCGCCCAACATTTGCTCAAGCAAAGATGAAAATTTGAATTTATGATTTTTTGGCAATGGCTGAGGATGAAAATGGCGATGCAATCTCTCCCAAAGCGAGTTCAGGAGCTCGGACTTCCAGTCATTAAAGGCTTCCGGATTCGTCGCTAAGATATCAAGGGCTGAAAAAACCGTCAGCATGCGCGCTCGCGACTCTGTCACGCCCAAGTCCACGACTTCACTGACCACCTTTGGATCATGAACATCTTTGCGAAATGCGACTTGTGTGAACAAGAGATGGTTTTGAACCAGCCACAAGATATCTTCCACCGACCTCTTCGCCAAACTCCCCGCTTTTAGATACTCCCTCGCGATTTCGCAAGAGCGCTCTTCATGGTCATGCCCATGCCCTTTTCCCAAATCGTGGAAGAGCACGGACCATTCCAGCACTTCCCATTCGCGAGGCTCAAGACTCTTTGTCAGAGCAGCCAGTCGCAAAAGAAGTTTGGGAGTTTTTGCCGCTTGTTTGGTAATTTTTAAAATTTGATACAAATGCGCATCGGCTGTGTAGCGATGATACTGATCGAATTGAACATAGCCCACCAAGGGCCGAATCTCCGGAACCAGGGTGTCCACCCAGCGAGAGCGAAAACAGGCGGCTAAAAAACTGATCTCCGACTTGCGATCAACAATTTCCGAAAGGTAGGTGAAACGATCCTTAGCTGGAATTTTTTGATGTTCTAGATTTGGCAACGCCTCTCGAACCCGTTTTTGCGACGATAACGATTGATCTTGCTTCAAGAGATAGTGCAGCGATTTGTGATCCCGCAGAGCTTCGGTCGCGATAAATAGGTTTCTTTGCTTTTGACCAGCGCCCCGCTTTGACTGCTGGGCCGCCTCAAGCAGCCAATCGGAATAAAACAAGGAACGAGCCAGGTGCGCATGAACTTCGCGCATAAATTGCTTTTGATCGCTGAATCCCAACCACGAGAACAGTTGAAACTGGGCCTCGGCCACGAGCGTGTCCTGAAAACCTTCGAGATGAAGCTTGTGTCGAATTTGCAGCAAAAAACTCTTTACGTAGTTGAGAACGGCAAGGGGGTGCCCCAACTCCAAGCGATCCAATCTTTGCAATCGCAAAACCGTCAATGCCTGTTCGATATCTCGCAAACCGCCAGGACCATATTTCAACTGGGGCTCTAACAACTGAGTCATGTCGTCAAACCGCAGGCCTCGATCTTTGCGCTCCTGGAGGATTCGTCCCAACACTCGGCGCTTCCAACCCCCATCACCCAGAAGCTTTCTCTGCTGAGCAAGCAAAGCTTCAGCCCCCGGTCCCGTCAAAGGTCGCGCCATCAACAGACCCGATTGATCAAACTCATCGACCCCAACGCTCCAGTCCTGCAAATCTTCTGGAAATCTGGCGCGAATCTTTAAACCCTCCAATTGAGCCGCAGCAACGAACTCCCGAACCTTGGGTTCTTCGCCAATGAGAAGAACATCAATGTCGGACTTCAAAGACAACTCGCCGCGCGCCCACGACCCGA
>CALCCV010000495.1 GCA_937900305.1 uncultured Pseudobdellovibrionaceae bacterium
GTTTTGGTTGCAAAAGCATTTCTATTTCGGGCGAGGTCAAATCGCGCAGTTGCAAAAACCGTTTAAGGCTCAGGGGCGCGCCGCGAAGAATCGGCCCGTCCACAGGCGAAGGTGTCAGATTTTCGGATCGCGCACTTTGTAGTCGCCAAGTCATCGAACCTCCCCTTCAAAATATTATGTTCGCTTTTTCGTGGCCAGCGAAAACCTTAGAAAAAGTTTAACACAGACTGAGTCGAGACTTCGCCAGGAATTCACGCATCAGCCGGGATTTTTTGACTGCATAAAAAAAGACAGGGTCATGACCCTGTCTTTTTCTGAACTCGGAGACTCTCCGCCGAAAGGCGCACAGTTCAAATTTTGCTTTAAGCTTTGGCCGGAGTCGGCTTTAAGAACTTCATCTTTTCAGTCACCAATATCAAAGGAGCGGCGACGAAGATCGACGAGTAGGTGCCAAAGAAAATTCCAATGCACATGGCAAAAGCAATGTCTTCGATGGTCCCCCCGGCAAATAGATACAAAAACAAAGAGGACACGAACGTAGTTCCGCTCGTAATGAGGGTGCGAGTCAACATGTCATTGATGGACTTGTTAATGACATAGGCGGTGCCTTCGTCTTTGAAATTTCCCTCGGTCTCCCGAATCCGATCAAAAACCACAATGGTGTCGTTCAAGGAGTAGCCAATCAGGGTCAATATCGCCGCCAAGATCGGAATGTTCACTTCTTTACCGACAGCCACAAAAATCGCTAAGGTAATGATTGCATCGTGAGCAAGACAGATCACCGCACCCGGCGCAAACTTGTAATCAAATCGCAAAGCCACATAAATCAAAATAACCATCAAGCAGTAAAACACAGCGAGCAAGCCGTTCTTCTTCAACTCAGCGCCCACTTGCGGGCCGACAGAATCCACCCGGCGAATGTCAGGACCTTGCGCTTTGAATTCATTTTCGACCACACCGCGCACTTTCGCGATATCTGAAATCAACATTTCATTGGTTTCTTTGTCACTGGCGCCGCCCCGACCCTGAAAGCGAATGATAAACTCAGAGCCTTCGCCGAAACCTTGAACACCCACTTCACCCACATCGAGGCCCGTGAGCTTGGTTCGCAGATCATCGATCGTCACCGGTTGGGCAAATTTCACTTGGATTTCAGTTCCACCGCGAAAGTCGATCCCGTAGGTGATCCCTTTGATCATCAAAAAGACGATCGAAACCACAACCAAGACCAAAGAAATGCCACCGAACAATCCGGCATTCTTAATGAAATCAATTTTAAAAACTTCGTGCGCCTTTTTTTCAGGAGGTCGAGTCACTTGATTTTTTGTCATCTTAGCATCCTCCCCTAAACCGCAATCCGCTTAACGCCGAATTTATAAATTAAGGTGTCAACGATCACTTTAGAAATAAACACGTTACAAAACAAAGTCGTACCGATACCGATCAACAGCGTCACGGCAAACCCCTTGACAGGCCCGGTTCCAAAATAGAGCAGAACAACGGCCGTACAAGCTGTTGTGATGTTCGCATCCAAAATCGCAGACATCGCTCGAGCATAACCCTCTTTGATGGCCACTTTGAAGTTCGCCCCACGCGCAAGTTCCTCTCGAATCCGCTCGTTGATCAGCACGTTCGCATCCACCGCAAAACCCACCGTCAAGGCGATCCCAGCAATTCCCGGCAACGTTAGTGTGGCACCGAAAGAAGTTAAGAACGCAAAGATCGACAAGATGTTCAACCCCAAAGACACCGCGGTCACAGCCCCCATGGCTTTGTAATAAACCAACATGAACAGCACGATGACAAAAGCGCCAAGGTAAGAGGCAAATTTCGCTCGATCAATGGCATCGGCTCCCAGCGTGGGACCGACCCGTCGCTCTTCGAGCTGCTCCAGAGAGGCCGGCAAAGCTCCAGCTCTGAGTGAGGTTGAAATCAACTTCGCTTCATTCAATGAAGCATTGCGATCGCGGGTGTTCGCACCCAACTGAATCACGGCTTGGCCACCAGTGATGCGGTCTTTGATATTCGGTGCAGATTTAATAATTTTATCTAAAACAATCGCCATGCGTTTATTCACATTGGCACCCGTAATGTCTGAAAATTTCGAAGCCCCCATGCCATTGAAGCGCAAGGCCACTTCTGGCTCCTGAAAGCGACCAAAGGTGATAAAGGCATCATCCAAATCGCCGCCACCCAAGTTCGTATCTTTTTTCAACAAAAAGGGAGTCCGACCGACTTCCATGGTGGCTGCATTCTCTGCCTTTTCGAAATAAAGCACAGTGCCCTCGGGCAACTTGGTCTTCAGGTCTTCGTTCAATCGGGTCACGTACTCCGAGTACTTTAAAGTTTTCAGATCGTACTTGCCCGCCTGCTCAGCCTCGGTGATCAGTTTGTTCAATTCATCTGGAGTTTTTTCATCCGAGACGATCATAAAATCCAAACGAGCTGTTGTATTGATCAACTCTTTGGCGCGTTCAGCATCAGCCATTCCCGGCAGCTGCACCAAAATTCGATCGGGACCTTGTTGTGAAATGGACGGCTCAGAAACCCCAAACTCATCCACGCGATTGCGAAGTGTTTCAATGGCTTGCTGAATAACCTTAGCGCGATAGTCGAGCAAATAGGCCTCATAAAATTTCACTTTAATAGAGGTGCCTTCGGAATCCACCACCTGCAGCATCGTCGCGTACCGATCGCCGAGATGCTTTTCAATTTTCGCGCGATCATCTGGTGCCGCTGTTGTGATTTCAATTTCGCCGGCCGAGGGATTCGTGGCCGCTACGGCCGCGTAGGGAATCGCTTCTTTTTTTAATTCGGCATCCAAAGAACTGGCCAATCGAGTCGTGGACTCTTTCACCACGCCATCCACGTCCACACCCATCACGAGGTGCAAGCCCCCCTGAATGTCCAAACCATAGTTCAATTTATTTTTTGAGAACCACCATGAGTCACCGAAGTTCACCACATTCGGCGCCAGCCAGATGAGTGCCGTGAGCACTCCCAAAACTGAGACGAATGATCGCCATCCATATCCTTCCATTATGCCTTACCCTCTGCTGTTGTCGTCATTGCTTTTTGGCTTCCTGCCACTTGAGAACGAAGAATTCGAAGATTCACACCGTTGGCAATATTCAAAGTCACCACCGAGTCGGTGATCGCTTCCACCTTGCCCATGATGCCACTGGCGGTGACGATTTCATCGCCCCGGCGTAGCTCTTTCAAAAATTTTTGATGTTCTTTTTGCCGCTTGCCCTGAGGTCGGATCAAGAAAAAATAGAACACAACGATGATGAAAGCCACGGGTGCCAACGATTCAATGATGTTGGGTCTGGGCTGACCGGCGGCCGCCTCTTGGGCCTGACTGGCTAGTGAGAACAAAGATCCCACACCCGCAATCCAGACGGAGCTAAATGGTTTTTCACCCAGGGGTGAAAAGAATTTGACGACAGCCTTCGAAATAAAAGTCTGAGAAAACAAGGTTCCTCCTTCAACGATGCATTCACTCATGACGACCAAAGAAACACCAATGAAACTTAAAGGAAACATGGCCGAAACTTGGGATGTCACTCTAAAAAATGAATGACTGAGAGTTATTGAACCTTACAAAAACATCACTTTTGCACTTAAGAATCAATCAAAGGATTTTTTATAAAACGCGTTAGGCAGTGGTCGCGAAAGCTCTCCCACGTGCCATCTTCTATAGCAGCGCGACTGCGCTCCATCAGTTTCATGTAGAAATGAAG
>CALCCV010000496.1 GCA_937900305.1 uncultured Pseudobdellovibrionaceae bacterium
AACAAAAAAAAATTCCCATTGAAATTCTCGAGGCCTCTCAATACGGACCAGAATGGTTTCGCAACGACAAAAATGAAGTTCGTTTACCCAATGACAATATTCACGGATTTATTGAAAATCCATTTGTCAAAACGGCTGTTGGCGGAGGTCTCACTTGGTTTGTGAATAAGGGCGAGCACTCCCGATTTAAAAATCTGTACACATGCTTTGAACCGCGCAATTTTACGGCCGAAACCGCGAGTGGGGTTCCTTCGGGCGGCGGCTGGCATGAAATTGGCGATGAGGCTGAAACGATCATCAATAGCATGGAAAATGCGCCGGTGCTGGTGGGATACGCAACGGGATTGCCGTGGCCCACACCACCGGACTCTTTGGGTTTTGCCTTTGGATTGGCAGATGTGGCCACGGTGGGCTTTCTCATGCCTGGTTTTGGAATGATGACTGGAGCCGGTGATCAAACTTACAAAGAGACTCGGCAAGGCGTTCCGCGAGCTTCTGAAAAATCGGGAGGTGGGCGCAACTATCATTGGTTTTCATTTCATTCCGACCAATACGTTTGCACTCAGGAGTGGGTCCACCACTGCCGGCCCACCGAATCTAACAATTATGGCCTTGGCTGCCCTTAAAGCTGACAACCTGAGCTCAGTTGGCGTGCCGATATGAGGATTTCGTGCGTTGAAAGTTCGGCAGCTCGGTGTTGAAAATTTTCAAACAGACAGAACTTCCATCTTGGCCTACACCATTCTCTGGGCTCTTGTGGTAATCCAGAGCCGAGGAGAGATGCCGTGCAAAGAGTCTGTTCAAAGTTTTTTTTCGGGATGGCTTCCATCTGCGCTCTAGCGTTTGTTTTCAGTGCCGGTGTGAGTTTGGCTGAAGCCCTCCCACCTCGATCACCATCTTCACCGCAGGATCTTCGGGTGCCGCCCGCTGTGACTTGCAATGCGAATGATCATTCCCCGCGGAATTTGTTCAATTGCTGCGTCAGCCGCGCTCAGCGGATCACCTTCAAAAAAAACTCGCCGCAGGAAATGATGAAGCCAATCGTTGTGTTGGAATCCGAAGGTCAGATTTGTCGAGACGCCCATTTGCAGAGGCTTGAATTTTCGTTTCGGATGCAAACCCCCAGTGGTCTAAGGGTGTTCGACCTCACCTCTCCGAAAATTGAAAACACCCCTTTTTTTTCGAGTCGGGGATTGCCAACGAAATTTTGGCTGAATCTCGCGTCGAATTTTGAATTTTCAAATTCGTCACTCGAGATCGGAAGAGCACACGTCTGAACTCCAGTCACGGCTACAGATCT
>CALCCV010000497.1 GCA_937900305.1 uncultured Pseudobdellovibrionaceae bacterium
TTTGTTTCAGGTTTAAAACCACCACTCAGTTTGAATTCACGGTCAGTCTCTTGGAACTTCATCTTGCGAACCTCACTCGAGCGCAAGCCCGTTGAATAAACGACCATCGTTCGCTATTTAATGTGGGGTGTGGCACTTTCCTTTTAGCCATGGATTGCACTGCCGGTGGCCTCGAAGCTCTGGCGCGAAAGCGATACAAGGGATCCGAGGGACGTTGGAGTCCAGATCAATTGATTGAATTTTATGAGATTGTTTTAAGTGGCCCGGGCGAAGGAGAGCTGCTGTCGTGTGCTCGGACATGTTTTTTTCTCCATGGCTTACTGGATTTGAAGAAGGATGCTGATACTTGGTTCGCACAGCCAATGATCTGCGTATCAACGATCTCTGGTCGTGCAAATCGTATGCGGAATCCATTCAAACCGAATTTCGTGAAACCACAATTGATGGCGGAATTACTTTTAACAAAGATGAGGGGTTGAATTCACTTCGCATTCTTGGCCACTTTCCTCCCGTCGTTCGCGGTACCCGAAGATTCACACACTCGTCTCAGGCGGCGCTCACATTTGAGGCTTACGGGCAGCGGTTCTTAGTTCGCAAAGACGGTTCGGGTTTGCGTTTAGAGCTCGGTCGAGTGGCTCAGGATTTGAGGCCTCTTATTTCTGCCCCTTCAACGGCTCTCTTGCCGAATCGGAATTGATGTCAATCACAAGTGACGGAATGATCGGTAATCCAGAAGTCACTGGCGAAATGGAGTATGTGATTGATCCTCACTATTTAGAAGCCAACGTGTTTCGCGTTTTCAACATTGCCTCCGGAGATAGACTTCTAGTCAGTCGAGAGTCGCGGATTCCCGGTGTTCCAGAATCCTATGTCCCTGAAAATCTACTCGTGTTTCGACATAAAGACGAGTTTGTACATTTGAAAACTCAAAACGGAAGCTGCCTGGGACGCGCTTGCGCCGGTGAAACGCTTTGGTCGCAAGAAGATGACGGGCGCTGTTTCGGATTCAAAGTCGTCGGGGTGGTTTCTGAAAGACAAGAAGTCTACTACACTCTTGTTTATCCCAAGCTTTTAAAGCATGGCGATATCTATCCCCTCGATATTTCTGAAGCCAACAAGCTCAGCAAAGAGACTCCGGCTGGTTGTACGAACTGACGTTGACTTTTTTCATTCGATAAAATGCGAAACTGATAAATTTGCTGACAGAGGAGTGATGTATGGGTCCCACGCAAGTAACAAAACACCTTTTGATCCACAGCTGGTTGTTACTTGCGGTGTCACTTCCTAGAGTGAGAGTCTGAAAGGTTCCTGCCAGCGCGAAAATAATATTATAAT
>CALCCV010000498.1 GCA_937900305.1 uncultured Pseudobdellovibrionaceae bacterium
AGTTCAGACGTGTGCTCTTCCGATCTTCGACGTAGAGATTGTTTTTTTCGACTCCGGCGTTGGGGAATTTGTTAAAAAGCGTTTGTGATTTTGCACCTCGTCGCAAACTTTTTTAAAAAAATTCTCTCTCTACTTTTCCCTTTGAAGATATCAGAGGATGGTGCCATAAGAAAAATTTATGGCAAGTCATTTTGAGCGGTTCCAAAAAAGCACCGATTTTCAGCTAGATACGGTTTTAGCCAGTGCCGATTTGGGTGGCAGCCCTAAAGTTGCTTAAATCAAAAGCAAAAATTCATTTTGCCATAAGCAAAACTTTCGATCCGGATGCAAATAAATTCCTTGTTCTAACGTATCAACTATTTTAAGTCCCTGCCAGCGGGAGGGAAGCCCTAATGAAAACAAGGTCTCTAAAAACAACTGGAACTCTGGAAGCGTCTCTAAAACAATCTGTAAAAAAATCTGCGGGATTCTTATTTGCAAGTGCGCTGGCTCTTGCATCTTTGGCTTGTCAAAGAGGACAAGTGGCTGATTCCTTCAATGGTCAGGCCAATGACCAAGGTATCATTGGCGGCTCTGTCGTTGCGGATGGTCATCAGATTGCAAAAAACACCGTCGCCATTTTTGACGTTGAAGCCGGTGCCTCTTGCACAGGATCTATCATCGCTGAAGATTTGGTGATCACAGCCGGTCACTGCCTCGGCTCTGGTAAACTGCTTTTGGCGTTTGATCGCAATTTCGATCAAATCTTAGAAGTGGTCATGAACGGAACTGAAGAACAGTTCCAAGCGATTCAACCCAAATTGCGTGGACCCAGTCGAGCGGCCATGCACCCAAACTATATTGAATTTAATAAACAGATTGCAGCTTTGGAAGAACGTCTCCAAGCGGGCGAACAGGTTTCTGAGGAAGAGATCAGCGCTGTTGTCGAATCAACGGATCAAGGCGACATGCTGCTATTGAAATTTGACGGTGGTTTACCTGCTGGTTTTGAACCTGCCAAATTGTTAGCGCAAGACATTCAATTGGCGATCGGTGGAGACGTGACTCTGGCCGGATATGGATACACGAACGGTGTCACTCACGCAAGTGATGATAAACTTCGCCAAGTGTCTGTAAAAATTGAAAATCCCACTCACGGCGCTTTTGAAGTGTTGATGAACCAAAAAAGCGGCAAAGGAGCTTGCCACGGTGATTCCGGTGGACCTGCTTTTTTCGCGATCAATGGCGTGAATTACCTTTTTGGTGTCACATCTCGCGGTTACAAAGACGATGCTGATGACTGTTCGCAATTCGCGGTTTATTCGAACATGGTTGCGGCTCACGACTGGATGGAGTCTGCGAAACAAGAATTGGCTCAGCCAGCTCCCCCTCCCGTAGATGAAGTTCAACCTGATTCTGGAGTCATCGGTGGACCTGCCAACTCAGGACTTCGCGGCGCTCTGAATGCGGGTCTCCTGCAGCACCGAAACAATGTTGTGCTATTTCCGTTGCGATCACCAGGGGTTTTGAACCGCCACTAAATAGATCCACCAATATACAGATCGTTTATACAGATCATTTTTATATCGGTGAAAAAAAATAATAAATCCCGCAGTCTCAAAGCTGTGGGTTTTTTTTTGAGAAAATTCGGCCTTTCAGGCACCTTTTTTGAGGATTTTTAAATTCAGCTTTGAAGAGCAGTTGTCTGACAGATTGCCAAACTGATCGAGCGCGCGAACTTCCACTTTCACTTTTTCACCGGCGATCGTTGATTCTGGCGTAACAACGACGAGTTTGACTGCGGGACCGGCAGAAAAACTCATTTTTCGCGTCGGCAGTGGCGTTTTGGCGGCGTTGAATTGGACGATGCGAACTTCGACACTCTCGGCGACCGTGTTCACGATTTCAAAGTTAGCAACTCCCTGGCGAAAGCTGTGGGATTTTGCACATTGGGCGGATCCCGTGACCTCGACGCCAAAGGTAGATTCACATTGGTGAACGAGATTTCCGAACTGGTCTTTAGCCAGCGCCTGGGCGAGGATTTTTTCGCCCACCGTAGCCCTCTCTGGCATTTTGAGATCGATCGAATTGACCTGACCTGGTTGAACCGCGATGGCGGCCTGACCGACTTCGGCTACGTCCTCGGTGTCTAGCTGGAGCACAAAATCACCCGACAATTTGAGATCTTCGAGTGTCAGAATCGCGCGACCATTCACCAGCTGCAAGGTCTGTCCCGATAGGGCTTGCTCCGCATTTGTGGCAGCTACGAAAGGTTGAGGGGCTGATTCTGTATTTTTTTGATTTTGAACGGGAGTTCGAACGGCCGCGGTGACTGCGGGAGCGACGGGTGTGATCAGAGCTGGCGGAGTCATCGTCACTTCGCTCGTTGGGGGAGGAGTGGTTTCGGTGCTCTCACTGCCGAGCGGTTTCAAAACCACCTGATGTGGTTTCACCGCATTCAGGGAGGACCAGAGTTCATTGGGATGAGCTTCGTTGAATCTGGAAGGGGACGTCGCCGTTGATGAAGAGGTGAGTGTGTTTAGGGCTGGTCCATTTTGGTTTGCATTGGCAGAACCGATCACCGGCGGAGTCGCTTCCGAAGAAAGCGAGGCGGATTGCGACGGTTTTGCAGTGAGAGCGGCGATGGTCGCGGCGGGCTTAACGGGCTTTTGCGCTACGGACTGTGGACTCGCCAGTTTCACTTCGCGCAAGGTGCTTTTGGATTTTGGCGATTCTGGAGGTGTGTTGACCGCAGTCTCGGAAGAGAGAGGGGTGGTGGTCATCTGTTCCTCAGATTTAGGATCTTCAGATCTAGATTCTGGTTTAGATTCTGGCTTAGATATCGACGCGGGACTCGCCGCCGCAGGAACCGGCGCGGCGGCTTCGACGAGTTGGAAGCCCGGAAGACTGTGCAAAGGCACCCAGTCTTGGCGACCTTCCAAGAAGGCTTTGTCTTGCAAGTTCAGCTGTTGCGTAGAAACCATTTTCTTGATTTCGACGAGCGTGAATGGCCCCAAGTATTTACTGTCATGAGAGACATAGTAGGCTGTTTGCATGTGTCTGTATCGACTCGGCGGACTTGAAAGTTGAGTGCCGATTCCTAAAGCTGGACGAAAGCCCCGGGGTCCATTCTCAGAACAAAAATAAAATTCCTAATCCGAGACAGAAAAAAAAGAGACCGACCAAAAGATAAAGATTTGGCCAAACTTTCAGGCGCCAGCATTCAAAGAGGCTGGCAAATACGGGGCTGGTCATGGCAACTGCCGACACCGAAGCCATGTGGCCAACTTTGATGGCACTCAGATACAAAAGCAAAGAGAGAAAGGTTCCACAAAAACTTGCGACCAACACTTGAATTCGCTCGCGGTGAGTGAGGGTTCGAAAGCCTGTCACAATTCCGATTCGATGGCGCAAAAAAACACTGACCAGCGGAACAATGGCGAGTGCTCCGGCGCAACGAATGGCATTCACCATCGCTGGGTGAATTTCCTGTCCAGAGAGAGTGCCGTTGGCAAATGCAGATTTAGTGAGCAGCAAACCGCAAGCATCGAGGAAAACGCCAGTGAAACCGAAAAGCAAACCTCGCCATTCCCAGTGGCCATCGGCGCGAAACCTCTCGAGGCTAAAACTAAACAAGCAGGCCATGAGGCAGACGACGGCGGTGAGTTTGTAAAATGGAAACTCTTGACCGAAAAGATATCGCGAAGAGAGTCCGAGAAAAATGGGAGTGAAGCCAAAAATCATCAATGTTCGCGCTGGTCCTATGCGAGTGTAGGCCGTCAGTAAAAAAATATCTCCGATCATCAAGCCCATGGCTCCACTGGCGAGCAAGCAAATTAGAATGAAGGGCGACATCGGCAAAGACAGCCGCAAAAGTAGGGCCGTGAAACTAAAGCTCGCGAGGGCAATGAGGGCTTTGAAGGTGTTCATCCACAAGGTGGAACGCTTGCGAGAAAATTCGGTAAAAAAAATACTCGAAAGAGCAAAGATCATATTTCCGAGAAGGGCCATTGCCAGGGCCGACTTTTCGAGGAGCGAAGAGTCGGTCATGGAGTCGCGTGGCCCGAAGCCATCAAACACAAAATTTCAAATGCCGCGTCAACGCCGGCGAGGGCGGTGAGTCCGGCGAGATCGAAGGGTGGCGAAATCTCTACGATATCGGCACCAACGAGAGTTTTCACGTCAAGGGCTCGCAAGAGATGCTGAGTTTCGTATGTGGTGAGCCCGCCCGGGACGGGAGTGCCGGTGCCTGGTGCGTAGACAGGATCTAAACAATCGATGTCGTAGCTCAAGTACATAGGGCCCTGTGGAAATTTAGGCAAATTTTTGCAAACCTCAGCCAGCGGTTTGCTGCGAATGTCGTCGACTGTAAAGCGAGGAATTTTGTGTTTGCGAACAAAATCCAAATCGTCGCCTCCGGCTAGGGGACCTCGCAAACCCAATTGAACGGAACGAGTGGGATCGACCAAACCTTCTTCGACGGCGTGACGTAAAAAACTTCCATGATGAAATTCTTCACCCCAGGCCGCTGGATAAGTGTCGAGGTGAGCGTCGAAGTGAATCAAACCGACGGGTCCGTAGGTGTTTTTCAGAGCTCGCAAGATCGGGAGAGTGGTTGAGTGATCACCACCGACTGAGATGAATTTCTTTTTCGCGGCCGTCAGTTGGGTCACAAAATTTTCAATTTTTGCGTAAGTCTGCTCTCGAGAGATCGGGACGGTGGGGCAATCGCCGATGTCGGCACAGCGAAGGGTGTCGAAGAGGGAAACTCCCCGTGACCAACTGAAGCTGCGACCGAGACTTGAGTAGTCGCGCACCGACGTGGGCGCAAAGCGGGCTCCGGGTCGATAGCTGACTCCGCCGTCGAAGGGCAATCCGAAGAGAGCAACGTCAAAGTCCTCGTTGATATTCGCGATGGGCAAACGAAAAAAAGTTTTAATGCCTGAGAAGCGCGGAAAGTCACGACCACTGAGCGGTTTGTATTCCATGTTCAACCTCTGATTTATGTATAGACCATTGCGTGGACGTTGGCAAAGTTCCTAAAATTTGCGAGAGTGCCGGCATGAAATCAAAACCTTCGCCAAAACTGCGTCGTCGCTTTTTAGATTGGTACGAGGAATCGCGTCGCGATTTGCCATGGCGAAAGGGCCGCGATCCTTATTCGATTTGGATTTCAGAAGTGATGTTGCAGCAGACGACTTCGCAGGCGGTGGTGGGATTTTATGCTCGATTTTTAGACCGCTTTCCACGCGTCGGGGATTTGGCCGAGGCTTCGATGGAAGAAGTTTATGAGCAATGGGCGGGTTTGGGTTATTATTCGCGCGCGCGAAATTTGCACAGGGCCGCTCAGCAGCTGCACGCAAATGGCTTTCCTCAGTCGCACGTGCAGCTGTTGGATCTGCCGGGCTTCGGCCCTTACACCTCCCGTAGTGTGGCAAGTCTCGCCTTCGATGAGGCCGTGGGGGTTGTCGACGGGAATGTGATTCGTGTGTTGTCGAGATTCTATGCTCTCGGTGAGGCTTGGTGGACCGTCGCTGGGCGACAGCAGTTTCAAAATTTGGCGGACCAATGGGTTGAAGGTGTCGCCTCGTCACAGATGAATCAAGCGATGATGGAGCTGGGCGCGACGGTGTGTCGCCCGCTGTCTCCGAATTGCCCGAGCTGTCCGTTGCGCACAGAGTGTGTTGCTTACGCTGAAGACAGGGTGACCGCGTATCCACTGGTTCGTGAAAAACGCGCGAATGAAATTTTAATTTGGCGAGTGAATGTAAAAGAAGATCGCAACAAACTGGGTTTGGTGAAAAATGACTACGCTCCATTTTTAAAAGGGCAATCGATTTTTCCCGGTCTAGTCGAGAGGGTCCAAACTCGACCAAAAGACTTTATTGTTTCACATTCGATCACGCACTATCAAATCTACGTTCAGTTTTCAGCCTCAATCGACGATCAGGACTTATCAATCGACTGGGTTGCCCTTGAAAATGTCCCAAGGGTGAATCCCTCCTCTTTGATAGCAAAGGTCCTTAAGGCATGGTTCAAAAACAAAAACGAAAAGTCTGCCCACCAGCTCGAGCTTCGCTAGCTTCGACATCGGTTTCGTCTTCGATTTCGTCATCGATGAAAATTTTGGTTTTGCGCACCTTGAGTTTTATCGTTGGTTCGGTGGCTTTTGGTTTGCACGCGCAAGACACGCAAATTCGATTGTTGGTCAAAGATGTTCGCCAGCTCACTTTTCAGGGATCTAATGCGCAGTCATTTCTGTCTCCGGACGGGGCGGAATTGATTTATGTCAGTGAACGGCGCAAAACACATTTGCAAAAAGAAGCGTACCTCTACGAGGTGAAATCGCAAAAAGAGCGAAGACTGACGTTTCAGTTGGGTGTGATTTCGGAGCCCCAGGTGCAAGGTCCCGATGTGATCTATTACACTGGTAGCTCGGATGAGGAGCAGGATTTCAATTCGCTCACGCTCGATCCAGGCCCTCTCCCGCGTTCGGAAGTTTATCGCAGCGATTCGAGAGGGCGAGAGATCAAACGCCTGACGGAAAGTCCCGGTTATGATGGTCAGTGGACCGAATCGAAAGAGTTGGCACCTTGGAGTTTTTATGTGCGGTGGAGTGCTGGGCAATCTCAATTGATGCAAGTGCGGGTGAACGAACCTCCAGTGGCGATTGTGACCGATCCGAAGTCGGTGATCACGCTGCTTCGCTCTGATGGATCGGTGTTGTATTGGCAAGAAGAGGCGCGGGATTCTGGAGCTGTGAGTGTTTTCAGTTTGAATGTGGGCACCAAGGGCGCGCAATTGAAATCCAAAAAACTTTTGTTTACGGCGAAAGGCAAACTGCAACGACTGACTCCCATCAATGGCGGAGAGTTTTTTGTTGCCGGTCTGGAAACCAAATTTCCGGAAGACAATTTGGTGACGCTCATCAACCCGCGTGAAAAATGCGCCTATGCACTGATCAATCTCTTTGACCCTGTTTTTTTTGGCCATGCTCGCTGGATCGAAGGAGATCGGAAGAGCGTCGTGTAGGGAA
>CALCCV010000499.1 GCA_937900305.1 uncultured Pseudobdellovibrionaceae bacterium
CACTCTGAAATTATGGTGACTCGTCGATTGCATCGCTCGGGCGAGGGTGAGTATTTCATCAATAAAGAGCCTGCCCGATTAAAAGACGTGCAAGAGATTTTCATGGACACCGGAGCTGGATCCAAGGGCTTTTCGATCATCCAGCAGGGTATGATCGGTAAAATCATCACCTCCAAGCCCGAAGATCGCAAACATTTGATTGAAGAAGCCGCTGGGATCACCAAATTCAAGGCTCGCAAAAAAGAATCTCAGCGCAAACTTCAATCCACCGATCAAAATTTACTTCGTTTGCAAGACATCATTGGCGAATTGAAACGTCAGTTGGATTCTTTGCAGCGCCAAGCTCAAAAAGCCGAACGCTACCGAAATCTTCGCCAACAGGTTGAGGAGTTGGATTTGTGGCTTTCGGCTCGCCACTTTATCGAACACCAGACCGTCGCCAACGCGGCGGAACACACCATTGCCGAACAAGAAAATTTGGAATCTGAAAACGCCAGTCTGCTTGGACAGTTGCAAGCTGAACTTGAAGGGCTTCGTGTCGAGTTGATCTTGCGCGAAAAAGAGGTCGAATCCTCTCAAACTGCCCACTTCGAATTGCAAATGAGTTTGCAAAAGCGAGAATTGGAAATTCAAGAGCTGAAATTTCAAGTGGAGCAGGCTAAGCGAAACGAACAGATGACCGGATCTTTGCTCGAAGAGCAAAGGGCTCGCCGCCAACTTCTTGAAGCGGATTCCACCGATTTGCAAGAGCGACTCATACGCCTCGAGGCCGAATACGAAGAACTCGACACTCGCTATCAAGATAAAAACACCATTTATCAGGAGTCCCACGAACGAATTCAAGCCATCGATGAAGATTTGACGGTCAAACGCCGCGATCTTTTTGCCCAAGGCCAACTGGCCTCCAGCTTAGAGGCGAAATCTCAGAGCTTAGAGGCGCAAGAGTCTGACATGGACGATCGCCTGATGACTCAACAAGAGTCTTTGGCCGAATTGCAAAACAAAGTCAGTGAATTTATCGAACGCAAAGATCGCGTGGCTAGTGAACTTTCGGCCGCCGAAGGTGTGGCCAAAGAGATCGAAGCCGAAGTGGCGAGCTTGGAGTCTCGAAAAAAAGATCTCACATTTCAGTTGAACGAGCGGCTGGATGAAGTCGATAGCTTTAAAGATCAGTTCAACAAAATCACCTCTCGCCTTTATGGTCTGGAGAGTTTGCAAAACAGCTTCGAGGGTTTTGACGAAGGTGTGAAGTCTGTTTTGGTCTGGAGCAAACAGCGCCAAGAGCGACTGTCGGCGGATGGATCCAGTCACGTTGAGTTTCAACCAGTGTCAGAGTTGATCGAGATTCCGTCGGACTATGAGATGGCTCTCGAGGCAGCGATGGGGCAGCGGCTGCAAACTTTGGTTTGCGATAAAGCTCAAGAGCCTCTAGATGCCGTGAACTTTTTGAAAGAGGGAAAAAAGGGTCGCTCCAGTTTCTTGGCGCAAGATTTGGCCCCATCCTATCAAGATTTGCGCGAGGCGGCTCCTTTCTCGGCTCAGGCCAGCGAGCTTCGAACGCTGCCCGGTGTTAAAACCATTTTGACCGATGTGATCAACGGAGAAAGTGAATTGCTCAATTCGCTGCGTGGATTTTTAGGTCACGTGGTTGTTGTTGATGACTTAAATGTGGCGATTGCTTTGAAACCTCGATTTTCAAATTGGAATTTTGTCACTCCCCAAGGCGACACGCTCGATCAGTTTGGTGTGATCACTGGCGGCAGCGATGAGGGTGTCGAAAGCGGTTTGGTTAAACGCAAGCGGGAAATCAAAGAGCTCACTGACGAAAAAGCCGAATGGGGTGGTAAACTTCAGTTGGCTCAAGCCACGCTCGCTAAAATTGAGGGTGATTTGAAAGTCGCCCGCGAAGCGTTCGAGGCTTCTCAAAAACGCAGCCAAGAGCACGAGTTTTCTCGTCGCACGCTCAGCAAAGATCTCGAGCGCGCCGAAAGTGAAGTTGGCAACGTTCAAAATGCATTCACTAAGCAGCAGGCAGAAATTGCGCGTTTGATGGATCAGCTAACTCAGTTGCGCTCCCGCAAAGAAGAGATGGATCAAAATCTCGAAGAGACTCGCGCTCGAAAGTTCGAACTGGAGTCCGAATCAGAGGCTCTGATGCAAGAGCTGACGGTCGCTCGCAGTGGATTTGACAGTCTAATGCAAGAGGTGACGCAGTTGTCACAAGCTTCGTCTCAGAAAAAAACGGAGCTCGACACCGCACGGGCTCGTCTGCAGCTGGTGGAAAACTCTCTCGGAGATTTAGCGAACTCTGTGGATCGAATGGAAGAGGAATCTGAAACGAATCAGTCAACGATGTCTGAAAGTTTGATGGCGCTCGAAAGTCGCAAGCTCGATTTCGAACGCGAGCTTGGCAAAGTGGAAGACTCGAAGCTCGCCCAAGGTCGAGCGAAGGAGGCCTACGAACAGCTCAATACGCGCACTCGCGAGCTGGACGAACAGGTTCGCAATTTGAGTCGCGAAAAATCAGATCGTCAAACAAAGCTATCTGAAGCTCATTTGCAATTGGAGCAAGCCAAACTCAAAGAGCAATACCTGATTGATCAGGTTCGCGAAAAGTACGTTTTGAATCTTCCGGATTTACTTGAAAAGTATCGCGATCAGGTTCGTAGCACTGGTGAAACCGAAACGGAACTCAAAGAGTTGCGTGATAAAATGAATAAAATGGGCGAAGTGAATTTGTCGTCCATCGAAGAGTACGCCGACACTCAAAATCGTTATGAATTTTTAAGCAAGCAGCAAACGGATCTCAACGAAGCCAAAGAGCAGCTTCGCAAGGTCATCGATCGCATCAACAAGATCTGCTCGCGCCGATTTAAAGAAACGTTTGATTTGGTGAACGAGCGATTCACCAAAGTTTTTCCGGTGTTATTTGGCGGCGGTGAAGCTCGCTTAGAGTTGCACGAAGATGCTGAAAGCGGCGAGATGGGCATCGAAATTATCGCCAAGCCTCCGGGTAAAAAGATGCAAAACGTGACGTTGATGTCGGGGGGCGAAAAAGCGCTCACGGCGGTGTCACTCGTTTTCGCTATCTTCTTGGTGAAGCCTTCGCCTTACTGTTTGCTGGATGAGGTGGATGCACCTCTCGACGACGCGAACGTGTTTCGTTTTAACGAACTTGTGCGCGAGATGAGCAAACGTTCGCAAATCATTGTAGTCACGCACAATAAGCACACCATGGAAGTGGCGGGCAAACTTTACGGTGTAACCATGCAAGAAAAGGGAGTGTCGACCATGGTTTCAGTGAACTTGCAGGACATTTGATTTCATTTTGAAGCAAATGTCTCGAGTTCTAAATCTTGAGACGGAGTCCCCCTATGATGCCAGAAGCCCACGTTGGCCCCATCCAGTATTTTGTAATTTTTTGTTTTTTCCTAATGGCAGTGATATTCGGAGCCGTCGTTGTCGGTCGCAAACGCCGCAAGCCCGAAGCCGAGATCGAGACTTCGACGAAGACGGCGACCGCGATCAAAATCACTTCACCAGATGAAGTGCCAATCACTTTCAGTGCGGCCCAAGAGTTGGTCGAAAAAGAAACTCTCCTGCAAGATGCTTTGCAAAAGACGGAATCCAACATTTGGGGTCGACTGCGTGGACTTTTTGAGTCGGGTAAAGAGGCCCTGCGCGACGACATGGAAGAAATTTTGCTGACGGCTGACCTGGGTCCCAAAACAACGTTTCGCCTCCTGGATTCGCTGGAAGAAAGTTTGCCCAAGAGAGATCGGAAGAGCGTCGTGTA
>CALCCV010000500.1 GCA_937900305.1 uncultured Pseudobdellovibrionaceae bacterium
AATTTTGCAATCCCCATGCACACCAAAAGCCTCAACACGAAAGTGTTCCAGTTTTTAAAATGCAAATCCGATGTTGGCTTCGATGAGGGGTCGCCATTGATTTTGGGAATCTTCGAAGGATTCGTTCATCCATTTTCTCTCGATTTTGTAACTCTCATGTTCGACTCCACAACCCAGTAGAAAAAAAATGCTTTTCAGTTGCCATTGATGTCCGATGACGGCGTTGACTTTCAATCCAGTGCTCGCTGATTCCGACATTTCAGCGCCATCACTTCTGGCCGAGTGGCGATCTGAGTAGGCGTGTGCACTCGCGTACCAAGTATTGAAGTTCGGCGATTGAAAATAGTAAGTGGTTTGCCAGCCCACGGACCAACCCGAAATGCAGCGGGCGAGCAATCCCGATGGCCCATGGCAGTCATATCTGATCACCGACGGGCCCGTGGCCCACTGAGGGGACGGGCGGAAAGAGCCCTCTAGCAGGTATCTGTGGGCGAGGATCGCAATCGGAGCCGTTCGCAAATCCCACTTGAGGTTGTCGGTTTCCGTGAATGCCTCCCTGGGTTTCGCGAAGCAGATGGTTGCTAGAAATAGGACGCCCAGAAGACCAAAAGCTGAGACTGATGCAGGTTTAAATTTATTCATTTTCTCAAGATAGCTTTCGAAATTGGCGAGTCAATCGAGGGGCGGAAGTTTTATTTTACTTCGTAAAATAGGGCTGCGAGTTTTAGGCCTTCGACCATGGTGGTGACCTGCACAGCTAGGGACTTGACGACATCTTGCCCATTGCTCCTGCATGTAGTGCCGAGCTAATGTTCAGCCGAGCTAATTTTCAAATGAAAGGTGAAAGAATCTTATATGAGAGCGGAGTCATGCTGTTACAATTCATGATGAAAAGTTCGCTTGTGCAAGCAAAATTGCGCCGACCAAAAGTTTGAATATTTTCTTCTGTTACGTTCTTCTTGGTGATTTAATTTCGAAAAAGGGTAGTCGACCTTCTGAGATTGACTTATCAAAGAGCTCAGTTAAAATATCGTCCAATTCACTAAAGACGATGGATATGCTCCCAGAAGCCAACTCCGCAGATCAATATCGAGAAATCAACTTTAAGGATTTGGCTTTTGCTGATGCCGCCCGCTCCATTTTGCAAGAGTCGGAAGGTCCTACCTCATTCGCAGACGATGGCTCTTCTCCGGTGGTGCTTATTGGTGATAGGGTGCTGAAGTTTTTCCCTCTCGTCTTTTTGGATGGCTTTGAAATCGAATGTCAGGCCTTAACGTTTTTGTCTGCGCATTCCCGGAAGTCGCCGCAACTCTTGGCTTCGGGAGTTTTTGAAGGGTGGAATTACCTGGTGATGTCTAAACTCCCCGGGCAGAGTTTGAAAAAAATTTGGCCGGGCCTCGATGACTTTCAGAAAGGCGAAACCTGTTATCAGGTGGGTAGGGAGTTGAAATCGATTCATGATTTGTCGGTAGACTCGGCCCACTTGCCAGGACTTCCGTGGACAGAATATTTGGTACAACAAGTCCGAGGATGCTTGGCCCGACACGAAAAACTTGGTTTGCGAAACGATTTGCTTCAGCAAATTCCGAATTTTTTGGAGTCAACAAATCTCGGTTTGATCGAATCGTCGGCGTTTTTGCACACCGAAGTGATGAGAGATCACGTTTTCTTCGATCAAACTGAGGATCAGCATTTGCGGTTGACGGGTTTTTTGGATTTTGAACCTTCCATGATCGGTGATCGCGACTATGATTTTGCTTCGGATGGCCTATTTCTTTCTTCCGGAGATCCTCGAGCGCTCCGAGCATTTTTTGAAGGGTATGGCAATTTAGAGGTCGCCCAAACGCAGGCGTTTCGGCGCAGGATCATGGCTTTCTTATTGCTTCACAAGTACAGCAACCTGAAGTGGTATTTGGAGTTTATGCCCAGCGCAGATTCTCTCGAAGAGTTGGCCGATTTGCGGTGGGCTCTTTAAATCGGAGTTTCCAAAAACAGCGTTTCTAACAAATTCCAAATCTCTGATGGAGTTTGGGCTAGGCCGTCAGGATTTTCGGCTTTCATCTGCTCGGTGTTTGCGAGTGAATCCCAGAGTGCGGCGATGGATTTGGCTCCAGCGGCGTGGGCCGCCTGGATGTCTGTGGGCGAATCCCCGATATAAACTGTATTCCGAGGATCCAATCCCATGATTTGAGCCGCGAGCAGCAGCCCATCGGGAGCGGGTTTGGACTGCGGGAGTTGGCTATCGGCAATGAGGGCTGTAAATTCATGAGCAATGCCATGGGGCTTTAAGACGAGGTCCAAATCTCGAGCGTGTCGACCGGTGACAATGGCCATCGGAATTTTTTTTTCGCGCAACTGTTCAAGCAGATTCTGAACACCTCTGTGCATTTGTGTTCGTAAGGCCAATTCACTTTGGTGATCCAGATAGTGTTCAAATGCTTGCAAGCCTAACTTTTCATCCCTTAAAATTTTGATAAAAATGCGATCGGCCGCAGCCCCAAAATGACGTTTGATCTCTTCAGGCTCTCGGAGCTTTTGATCCACTTTGCGGAGGGCGTAGTTGAAGGATTCCATCGCTTCGCCCAATGAATCCACGAGAGTGCCATCACAATCAAAAATCACTCCGAACTTTCTCAACGCCATTTCGTTCATGCCTTCCTTGAAATCAAGCTAGACTTACACCAAGTTGAAGACGCTGTCGTTAAATTTTGACCGAGACCACTTCCTCGTGTGTCGACTTTCGTCCCACGCAGTGAGTGTCCACCTTTGCGACAACGTAGCGAGTGTGATTAACTAAAGCCACTATGAAATTACATCCAGTATGGCTCTTCTGTTTGACTCTCTCACTCTCTGGGAAGGCCTTTTCCCAGTCAGCTCCGCAACCGACGACGACGCCTCCAGCAACCTCGTCACCCACACCAACTTTGAAACTCAAAGAGCGTGATAAAGAAAAAGAGCGTGATAAAGAGAGAGAAAAAGACAAAGACAAAGATGTTCGCGACATCAATGTCAGTGATGCTCTGACCTTGAATTTAGACTATCCCGAACTTCAAGTGGTGCCGCGAGCAACCGACCGTTTGAATCTCGAATCTCAGGTGGAAAGTGAGAAAAAATGGCTGAGTTATTGGCCCATGCTGACGGGCAGTGTGATGCTGATTTATGCGGCTCAAGGCCAGCGTGGTCAGTACAATTACGACAGTCCTGGCTCCATCGAGCAGGTCGAGCAAGATAGCAATCGTTCGGTGACCACAGCGGGTGTTGTTGGGGCCGGTTGGTTGATCGCGGGTCTCTATTGGACGTTCCAAGAGCCCTACACCCAGTCGTTGAATCTTGTTAAGCGAATCAAAGGCACGGAAAAAAGATCTGAAGTGTATCGAGAACGCATGGCGGAAGAAGGTCTAGAGGGCCCGGCTGCGTTGAGCCGCAAACTCAATCGATTGTACATGCTGACTCATGGATTTGCGTCGGCTTGGCTTTTTTCAACGGCGCCTGACGAAAAAAAAGTGTATCCATTTTTAGCGGGCCTCGCCACATTTCTGCCATGGATTTTTGAAAGCCATCACGAATCGGTTTATGAAAAGCATCTCGAGTACAAACGCAAAATCTATGCGCCTCTTTCAGATCTAACGCCCCACTGGGATCCGGCCAGTGGCAAGTACGCAGGCCTGCAGTGGAGACTGTCTTGGCAGTTTTGAAAAACTGGATTCTGGTAGCGATCGTTTTTTTGGCAAGCCCATCGGCTTTTTCGGCGAAAGCTTCGGACGAAGACGGAACGCTCCCCCCACCGCCCACCGCGATCGATCCTCTGATGAGCTACAGCGAGCAACGAAGGCTCGCCAAGCTTTTGCCATCGGAACAGATCTCGCCGTGTCGATCCAGTCAAGAATTCGCAACGGCTTTAAAGTACTTTAAAGAATCGGATTTGCCACTCAGCTTGAGTGAGAAGCTCAAGTGGTCATTGCGTTTGTCAGAGGGGTGCGATGGAGCCACCTCGCGGTTTTCGCGATTATTTAAGTACATGACTCACGCCGGATTCGACATTGGCTTTTCTCTGCTGAGCAGTGGGGAACTGGCGCTGTTTCCGCCCAGTGTGACGGATTCATTTTTGGTTTTATTTCCTGGTTTGATTGCCGCCGATCTTTTGAGTTTGGATTATCGCACGGCCTTTCGCTTGGCTCGCGACTGGTCGCTGATTCCTTCGGTGCGAGCCGAAAAACTGCAGTCCGATTTTTTGCAGCTGTTGCGATTTTGCACTGAAAATAAATCGACCCAACTGCCAATTGGAGTGTGTGCAGATCTCGTCACCCAAGTGGCGCCGCTGTCCCCTCTCTATGTCGAGGGCCTCTTTCCGGCCTTTCGCGAACTGATTGATTTTTTTCAAGCGCAAAAATTACTGAAGTTGAGTCTGGGGCAGTCGCTTCCGTGGGTGCGCGAAATCCTCAAGGGTGGTCCTTTCGCCAAAGATGAATTTAAAGAAACACTTCGACTTTTAATTCAAGAAGAGAAAGTCGCGCTTCCCGCAAAAGATCTGTTGCAAATTGCACTGAAGGTTTCTCACCAATCGTTTGTTCCCAGCGCGGAAGAACTTTCACGTCTGTTGAAAGATCTCAAATTTTCGGATGCCCGAAGCTCCTTATCTGCTGAAACCTCCGCTAGCAAAGGGAGCGCGGATGAGACTGCCCGCTAAAATTCTCACCCGTTTTTTCGTCTCAGCGGCGGTTATTTTTCAAGCGATCATTTTGATCTCCCTCAGTGCGATGGCCAAATCGGTTGAGATCGAGTGGGAGGATCGGCCCGAGGCCGTTGCCTACGAAGTTGAAATTTACAAAAAGGGCCGAAAGATCGGAACCACCAAGAGCCCCAGCAAGGACCTCAAAGCCAATCTGGCTTGCGGAAAATACAAAGTGCGCGGGCGAATCGTCACTCGTCAAAATCTGACGGGCGATTGGTCAGAATTGACCGACTTTGAAGTTCCCCCAGAACCTGTGGTTCCCGAGGCCTCGGCCACTTCAGAGGCACCGGTCACAACCGCAACGGCCAATCCCAAAACGCTGCTTGCCCCTGTGAATCTGCGATGGTCCACCAGTCCCGACGCCGTATTTTATCATTTGATCATCAAAGACGGCGGCGGAAGGGCGGTCTCGGAGACACGGGTTCGGCGCAATGAAACCAAACTGGAATTGCCACCTGGAGCATTCACTTACGTCGTGAAAGCGGAGGGCCCGGATGGTGTTATGGGCGAAGAATCGCTCCCACTCGGCCAAATCGAAGTCCACTCGGCTCAATTGCCAAAACCAAAATTTCAGTGGCAAGTGGTGGGACGAAATTTGAAACTCAATTGGACTCCACAGGGCCCAATGGAGTGGATGATTCGAGTTGAACGAAAGGCCTTTTTTTCCGACAAATGGACCGAGGTTCTTGAAACGCAAAAGGCAGCAGGCACCTCTGGGCAATGGCTAAGCCCGTTGCTCTTGCCCGGCCTTTATCGTCTCACGGTGTTTGTGAAAGCCGCCGGCTGGTTGGACTCGGCGCCAGTGACAAAGCTGATGGAGATTCGACCCACTTCGCAAGACTTTGCGGAGCGATAGTCGCACTTTGAATTTGAAAACTGAGTGCGAGCTACTTCTTAAGAAGAATCATGGCTTCTGGGTAAAGGTCATTTTGCAGGTCTGCCGAAAAAAAATCGTCGAAAAATTTTAGAATTTCCCAACCCCAATCGGGCAGTGGATTTTCAACTCCGCTGAGAGCCAAACGAAAATAAATTTTGGTCATATTGGTGAACTGGTCTGTGACAGGATCCAAGGCATGGATCTGAAGCTCTGAAGCGCCGATGTCACTGGCAACATCTTCGATGTACTTGCGAGTGAAAAGCCACTTGTCGTCCATCGTTTTATAGTTCGGATGGGATTTGTCTCGGCCCCTTCTGAATTCTAAATCAGCCACATAGTTGCACAAGAAGACGTAGGTCGCGTGCGGGATCTCGTATTTTTTTTCCGACTTTTGGGTTTGCTGGAAAAACTTAAACAGCGGATGAAGTTGAGGTTTGTCAGCGATGGCGGGCGCAGGTAGAGGATTCGACCAACGACCGATGGTGTCTCGGTGACCCGCCAAATTGAGAATCATCGAGTAAGCCAATTTCAGCAGAGAATTGCCAACCTCAAACGGCTCGGTGTACATGAGCCAGCCGTTTTTTTTCAGCGCTCGAAAGTTTTCGCGAATAACTATCGCTGGATCAAACATGTGGTGAAGGATGGCTCCGCCCACCGCGAGATCACAAATGCCCTCCTGAAACTGAGTTTCCGTCAAATCCAAACACAAAAGGGTTGTACGACTTCGTTGAGCTGGAGTCATGATTTCCTGCAAAATTCGCAAAAGCTGAGGGCTGATGTCGGTGGCAATCAGGGTGGCCTGAGGGAACATCTCCAGCAGAGGAAAAAACGTGTTTCCCGAACCTGAGCCCACATCGAGCACCGTTTGAATTTCGCCGGGCGGATGCACGCCCATATGGGCCAAGCCTCTGGTGATGAAACCTTTGTATCTCTCATAGTCGGTGTATTTTTGATGGTAGGTCTCGGCCAACTCCCGAAACTGTGGGCTTACGCCGCGCTCTTCAAAATCCAAATTGAAATCGGTCGGGCAGAAAATTCCGGAATACTGATCAGATAAGCGGTCTTTGAGGTCCACAAGGCTACTTTGTATCATTTTGAGGATCCTACTGTTTTGGAGACCGGAATTCCAGTTTATTCGAGCCATACCAGGTTTTGAAGATCGCGCTTTGAGTTGACGAAAAAGTCGCTTCTCTATAGCAATAATTCGGAGCCATCATTTCATTTTGGGCGAGACCTGCGAAAGGAATCAAAAGTGGATTTGTACAATTACTTTCTGCAACAGACCGAGGGTGAGGTTTATAAGTGGCACCACTATTTTGAAATTTATGAGCGTTACTTTCGGCCATGGCGAAATAAAGAATTCACCTTTGTTGAAATCGGCGTTTGGCGAGGGGGATCACTGAAGATGTGGCGCGAGTATTTCGGTCCTAAAGCCAGAATCATCGGTATCGATATCAATCCGGAAGCTAAAAAATTTGCAGGCAATGGCATTGAAATTCACATCGGAGATCAAGCCAGTAGCGAGTTTTGGACCGACTTTCTCGCGAAAGTGGGAAAAGTAGACATCGTCCTTGATGATGGCGGTCACACGAGCAACCAACAAATTCAGTCCTTCCTGAGTCTCTATGACTCGCTTTCAACACCAGGTGTCTATTTCGTGGAAGACACCCATTCAAACTATTGGAAGCGCGGCCAAGATCGTGAAGACAAACAGACCTTTCTCGAGTTTTGCAAACGCGCCACGGACTATCTCAATGAGTGGCACTTTGCAGAAAATAGCTTCGACCTTTTCGCCAAAGACCCGGCTCACAGGGACAAGGTCGCCGACGTTTCATCGCTGTGTCGAAACACGGCAGGAATTCATTTTCACGATAGCATTGTGGTCTTCGAAAAGAATGAGCGCAAAGATCCATGGCACCAGATCCGCTAGTCAAATGTCATGACAGTTGACCTGGAGCCGGAGTCTCGTTACGCAATATATATCTGAGGTGAAGTATGAAAGTTGTCATTTTAGCTGGTGGTTTAGGAACACGGATCAGTGAAGAGAGTGTCACTCGCCCCAAGCCAATGATTGAAATTGGGGGTAAACCCATTTTGTGGCACATCTTAAAGTCGTATGCAGCGCATGGTCTCAATGAATTTGTGATTTGCTGTGGATACAAGGGCTATATGATCAAAGAGTACTTTGCGAATTACTTTTTGCACACCTCGGACGTCACCATTGATTTGTCTCAAAACAAGGTAGAGGTTCATCAGGCCAGCGCCGAGCCATGGAAAATCACCTTGGTTGACACTGGCGAATCGACAATGACAGGTGGCCGAATCAAACGCATTGCCCGCTTTTTAGACGAAGACGATTTTTGCATGACCTACGGTGATGGTGTGAGTGACGTCAATATTCGTGAGCTCATCCAGACGCACAAGAGCTCCAAAACTCTTGCCACTGTGACGGCAGTCAAGCCGCCCGGTCGCTTCGGCGTGCTCAACTGCAACGGAAACTTGGTTAAAGAGTTCGTTGAAAAACCAATGGGAGATGGCGGTTACATCAATGGTGGCTTTTTCGTGCTGTCCCCGAAAGTGATCCAATTGATTGATAACGACAGCACTGTTTGGGAGAAAGAGCCTCTGGAGAAGTTAGCTCGGGACCATCAGCTCAGCGCTTATTTTCACCATGGCTTTTGGCAACCCATGGACACATTGAGAGACAAAAATCAATTGGAAGATCTCTGGAAATCTGGCCAAGCCCCCTGGAAGCAATGGACTTAGTGCCGCTTTTCGCTCTCTTCGTTTGAGCCACTCTTTTTCAAAATATAGATTCCTTCACCCTCTTCTTTATTGAAATGAAAAAACTCAATTTCAAAGGAGAGGTTCAGCGCCGTTCGTGCCCGGTATAAAAAGTCAAAGAATGTATCACAAGTCCAGACGTGAAAATGAATGCTGTAATCTTGGCTCATCAATTCCAGGGCTCGCCGGTCGATCTCAACTGGATCCTTTAAGCCATTCCAAGACATGGCCCATTCTTGAAAATGACTGAAGCGATGCTTTTCAGTGCCCTCCTGATATTCGTTCCAAAGATGCTCAAACGTTGTTAGTTCTCGAGAAATATCAGGAGTGTACCTTTTGTCTGGCACGGCGAGGTAAAAGACACCTCCAGGCTTTAAAACCCTAAAGACATTTCTGCAAATGTTTTTAAGGTTTGCCCATCATCTACAACGAAGTTTGTGACCAGGGTCTCGGTTGGAATTTCAGGATAGAGTTGCTGCAACTTCTCCATGTCATACTTGTCGACAAAAACGGCCTGACACTTGCGAGGATGGAGTGGCACCGGATTGTGCAAGGCACCCAGCTCGGCGCCATAACCCCTAAGGAATTTAAGACCGATATCGCTGCGATCCAAAAAGGTCTTCTGTTCAGTGGCATTGGCGGGACTTGCAGACATCGAAATCCAATGGCGCACGCCGTTGGCCAGGTCCACTCGGATTTTTAGACTGGACACATCCGCCACGTCCTTCGTGGAAATTTTGTCGTCGTAGCCGCTGGTGAATTCTTTTTTGAAGGCAGCGACAACATCGTTCCGAGGTCTCAATTTCAGTGAGATTTCCCGATCACTAAACACGGCGGTGATACTTTGAATTGGCGCCAAGTCTGTGCAGGCCCACCCTTGCAGCGGAAGAAAAAGATCCTCATCCGGGTTAAAAAGAGACACAGGAAGTTCGTTGGTTGAACGGACTTCAGGTTCCTTCTCGAGAGAAGCAGATGGTTTCTTCTCCGTTTGAACTTCTAATTTGGATGAAAATGTTTTGGTTCCCACTTTTCGAACTAACTCTGTCAGACTTTGAAGCATAATTACACCTGAATCGTACGTTTAGAGTTTTCGGCGAGCGCACTCATTTTTGCCGCTTGAATTTTCAATAGCAGGTCTCGCTGTTCCAGGCTGTCGGAAAGATTTCGAATTCGATTGTCTTTTTCTTGAAGGGAGGCTTCGAAATGGCGAACGGAGTTTCGTCCTTCTTGCACGGTTGATTGCAAGATAGCCGCGTTGCCAAGGCGACCGAATGCCCCTCTCAAAAACTCCGCGTCGGAGTCCTCAAGGCTACACAACTCTAGAGCCACTGGCGGTGGGTTTTTACCCACAACTAAAAAGCCAAGGCCATGGCTAATGGAGAATTCAAAACTTGGATACTGAGCTTTCAGTTCATTCCAAAGTTTCCAGACACCAAAATTTCGCTCGTGAACATTGATATCGTGGAAAAGCACCACACCGCGCTCACTCAGTTTTGGCACCCAGGAGTCAAAATCATGTTTGACGGCTTCGTAGGTGTGGAGGCCATCGATGTGCAAAAGGTCAATCGAGCCGTCCGCAAAATGTTTCAGAGCTTCATCAAACGTTGATCGGATGAGCCGTGAAAAGTCACCGTAATGAACATCATGATAAGCTTTTAAGTTCAGGTAGATGCGGTCATCGTAAAAACCAGCATGTTCGTCGCCCTGCCAGGTATCGACCGCATAACTTTTTGTGAAAAGTTTGAGGGCCTTGATCGTTTGGCACATGGAGCAGAACGAATCTCCATAATGCGAACCAAGTTCCACCAAAGTTTTTGGCTTCAAATTTTCAATGCACCAAAAACCAAAGGGCATATGCCCATGCCACGCATTTACGGGACCCATGTGCAAGGGACTTTGAAAGATAGCTGGAGTTAAAAATTTATTCACTTTTTCATTCATACGAGAACCTCATTGTTTAGTAAAGGTGGCTGAGAAAATTGAACTCTAGAAAAGGCCAGGCGAGTTTGTTCCTTTTGCAGAACAAAGAGATCTTGGTTCTCGGAACTCAAATGCACTTTGATCTCAAACCGCAAACCAATGGATCTGCAATAGGTGAAAAACTCGTGGATCAGTCCGCGATCAATGCGATGGAAGTGTTTGACCTTATTGGATTGATAAAGTTCCAACACTTGGGCG
>CALCCV010000501.1 GCA_937900305.1 uncultured Pseudobdellovibrionaceae bacterium
GCAAGCTAAAGTCACACTGACTTACCCTGATGGTCACAAAGAAACTCAAATCATCGATGTCAGTCTTGAAGGTGGCGGGCACCATTAGAAAATGCAAAAGCCCTTTTGAGAAAGTTTAGCAAACTACAGCGACATCACTGGCCGAGCGAAAAGATTTAAAAGTTCGATCAAGTTCTTTCTGTTTATTGGTTTAGTTAGAAAATGAGAGAACCCAGATTTGGTCGCCCTCGCACCTTCCTCTTTCATTGCGTGCGCTGTCAACGCCACAACTGGACCACTGAAACCTTGAGCTCGCAGTTTTTGAACGGCCTCGTGACCATCCATGATCGGCATCTGAATATCCATTAAAATGACGTCAAATTTTTGAGCCTGAGTCAGCTTGAGTCCTTCAGATCCATCGTTAGCAACTGTGATTTTAGCGCTGGTGGCTGCGAGCATTTTTTGAATCAATAACTGATTGTCGGGAGAATCTTCCACCAATAAAATTTCGAGATTAGAGAGATTAATTTGGTCGAGATCGCTAGCCACAGCCACAACCCGGTCGATCTTAATACCTTGACGTGGCACTAGCACTGATTCTTTCGGGACTGTGATCGGGATATGGACGTCAAAGGTACTCCCTTTTCCGAGCTCACTTTCTACGAGGTAAAAATCTCCGCCCAGAGCTTGGCTCAACTTTTTCGTCAGGACAAGGCCAAGACCGGTTCCACCAAATTTTCGGGTCGTCGAAGAATCAGCTTGTGAAAAAGCTTGAAAAAGAAAAGACCTTTGCTCAAGCGAGATTCCACGGCCGGTATCAATCACTTTAAATTCAAATTGGCTTTTCGAGCAGTTTACGAGGAGCTCGACAGAACCTTTTTCAGTAAACTTGATCGCATTGCCAACGACGTTTGAGAGAATCTGCCGAATCCGAGTCGGATCAGAAATAATAAACTCAGGAATCGGATTATCTGCTTTGAATTCAAAAACGATTCCATTTTCGCGCGCTCGCATTCCTGCCAGAGATGCGAAGTCTGCCAAGAGCTGCACTAATGAAAATTCAATCTTTTCGATTTGCATCTTACCGGCTTCTACTTTCGTCAAATCCAAAATATCATCGATGATCCGTAGCAGGTGCTGAGAGTTTCGGTCGATGATCGAAAGGTAGTCGATCACTTCGGCCTGTTTGGATCCGAGATCCTTGAGCAAACCCACAAATCCCATGATGGCCCCCAGTGGAGTGCGAATCTCATGAGACATATTCGCAAGAAATGACGACTTTGCTTGGCTTGCGCGCTCAGCTTCAACTTTGGTCGCTTCAATTTCGGCAGTTTGGACGCTTTGTCGATGCGTTTCTATTTCGATATATCGAACGGCAGCCTTGCTGATTCCCAGATCAAGAAACTCATGAATCATCCTTCGAGATTCGGCATCGGTCGCTCCTGCGGACTCAATATGTTCAATGATCACCAAGCGAAGAAGATGGTATTCTGTTATGACTTGATCAAGTGTGTACTCCGGTTGATTGGCCCGGTCTTCTGCATGCTCGCGGGCCACCTCTGCATTAGCGCTCAGTTGAGTCTTCGGATTGTCACTTCGAAGAGTCTCAACCAACTGATCTAAAAACTGCGGCAATGAATCGCGAATGGCCAAGCGACTCTGAACTTTCGCCGCCTCTACTGTTTTGCGCGACCGATCTTCCCACTCTTTTAAAATACTGGCCTTCGAAATTTTAAGGTGTGAGGCCACATTTTGTCGATTTAAAGGCGTCAGTGTCGAACTCATTTCAGTTTCCTTCAGCACATTTGTGCATTGATTCAAGCACTCCGGCGCTTCACGCAGCTTGCGCACACTCTAGAGGCCCACCTTCCAGAATTCAATCAGCAAAACACGCTTCCGAACTCTCGAAGCCGCTGAAACCCAGACGAAATAAAAAAAATCCACTCAGGTCGGCGACAACATGCTGCGCCGAAACACTGATGAACTCGTCTTGCGATAGCTCTGAATCTATAGCCCGGTCGGTCCAAACTGGTGTTTTGGGTTGATCTGTCTCTGAAAAAGAAAGTAACCGGGTCGCGCTCGCTGGCGCAGCTGGGTGAAGAGATTTGTATGCCCACAATCGATCGAGATTGGATCGAAGAAAAAAATCATTCGCAAGGAAATCGTCGAAATCCAAGGAACGAAACGTTTACTGTTCGAAAATCAAAGCGACTTTCACGAAGCCCAGCCCGGCAGATGGAATGTCGAACTATTATCTGGATCCAGAAAAACTTTTGCTGGATTCAATTAAAGGGGCCCGAGGCGGCCATGCGGAACGTGGGCCGACAAGGACGCCGTCGGCACCTGCCATTTCGCAGAACCGAATTTCATCTGCGATCTCCAATTCAAAAATTTATTGATTGATCAAACAAAGATTGATTCTCATTTAAAAAGCACTTTCACCGAGAAAGACGTTATAGCCGGCAAAACCCTCGTAGCCAGAGCGTTCGAGGGCGAATTGCACGGAATCATCACCCTTCGTGTTTCAGATGGAGATCTGCCAGAGTTTCGCGAGACCTTTGGTGTCGAGGTTTCTCGCGGACCAGTTAGAAGCTGGCATGCACAGATGTTTGACATACGTCGGGTGGAAGAGACCGAGTTTGGGTCTGTTGCAGTCGAGACCAAAACAATTGCAATGGTCTCGATCGGCAGAGGATTCAAAATGTTCGAAATGTTCGTCGATAATCTTCAAAAATTTTGTTACTCTCCGCCTAACGCCAAAATGCAACTTTGGCATCCGGTTCGTCGAATCGAAAACCTCAAAGGAGTATATATGTGCCGTCAATTTCTGATTTCTGCGTTGATTCTCTTGGGTGCCGTCGCCGTCCAAGCTAATCAGTCTCAGGTGATTTCTTGTGGCGTTTGCAAAAAAAATGATGGGAATATCTCTGGCTGGTCTCAGCACTGTCGGATCATTTATCAAGGTCAAGTGACATCCCAGTTTTCACAAGATTGCGAACCCGAAGAAACGGTTTGGGCGTGTTCTGATTGTGGCAATGCCGCGGGACCCGGTCCTGAGCCCACCGCCTATTCTCGCTGGAAAAATGGAGAGTTTTTTGACTCCGTCTTTTTTCGCACAAAACAAGATTGTGCAGCCGCGCGCCCGGAAGATCTAAAGTGCCAGTAGCTCTGCGACTCTCACAATGCTCACCAAAGACTTAGGAACCGTGGATGGCACCGAGGCCACCGACGATGCGAGCGAAACGCTCGATGCCATCGCCAACATTTTCAAATTTCCGCATTGGGGCGGCCTGATCAAACAGTCAAATCTTCGTAACCGAGAATCTCAGGATTTGGTAAAGAGTCTTTCACGTTTTTCTTGAGTCGGTCGCAGCGTGCTGGGCCGGCCACAATGCTCCCATTGAAACACAACAAATTCTTTCACGCGGTTTAAGGGCAAGCTTTATAATAGCCAAGGATTTTCTTGTGCTTGGCGGAATACTGTCGAATTTTTTGACAAGAAGTGCAAGCAACTGTTCGGAATGTTCCTGGTGAGAAGATGAAGTTTCTTTTAAATTCTAGTCACCCCCCAAACCCTTTTTTACGGAGATGATTTATGTCGAAAGAAAAAATCGCGAACCGCCTGACTGGCTCCGTCCGCACACTTCGAACCTTTTTAGTGGCCTTAGTTCCCACATTCTTTTTCATTTCACCTTGCCTGGCCGATTCGGCACTCCAGGGAATGACATTCAAACTCAATCAGCCACTCACCCAACAGCCGTTTGAAAAACGAATTGAATTGCAATTTGCAAATAGTGCCACACCCAGTCGCATTGACGACGTCCTTGATATGGCGGGCGAAGCCCAAAGGGAGAAATTTCTCGACCTTGTTGATGGCAAAGAAAATGTGCAAGCGATCAAAAAAACAACGTGCTGGATTCTCTTGCCGCAAAGTAAGCAAGCGCAGATATTGGCTGAGGGCACTCTCCTTCAGCTCGACGGATACGATTCCGTAAACATCTACAAGCCAAGCACTCCTAAAGGCGAAGGCAACCGGCAAAATTATAAGCAAATTTATAAATCGAATTTTCACTGCGAGGCGCAGTTAGAAGTGTATCCAACCAAAGAAATTGATCCCATCTCTCGCCTTCCAGATCAGAAGCCAAAAAACGTGAAAAAATTCGGTCCAACTTGGAATGAAACAAATCACCTCACTGCTTCTTTTGTACTTGAATTTGAATCCGGGTTGGGCAGTAGCTGGCATATCTCGCCGACCGAAGAAGACGTTTACTTGCTGCTTTTGGGCGTGAGCGGTTTGTCATCTCCGCCTAAAGTTGAAGAGTCAGTCGCCTCCGCTCCGGAACCAACAAAAGGTGTGGGAATTTCGTTTCGAAAAAAGCAACTTACACAGGATGGGGCTGTGTACATTTCTCCTCGAGCGACGTATGCAGGTGCCTCCTACATTTTGGCGCAAGGCTCTCGCAACGGAGCGTGCCTGATACTAGGTCACGGTCGAGACGCTAACCGCACCAATTGGAGCAACGAACGTTTACCTAAGGGCAACGAAAAGGGTCAGCGGCAAGCGTATATAACAGATGACGGAGATTTCGACGTCTTGGGTAAAATTGGCGCAGAAGAATACTTGATCACCGATCTTGACTGCGTGGACTAGCAACCGAATGAACTCGGCCGATAGGGCCGAGGCTTCCATAGTCATAGCGCAATTGCATTTGACCAAGTGATTCCGTAATCCTTTGTTCATATCAGGGTGGGAGCCGCCCGCTCGGAAGATCTAAAATTCCGATAGCGCTGCGGCTCGGACAAAGTTCACGAAGACTTAGAAGCCTTGGATAGTACCAAAGCCGCCGACGATGCGAGCGAGGCGCTCAATGCCATCGCCAACGAGGTCGTTCAATTTGGCACTCAGCGGTTTTCGGCTCTTGAGATAGGTGCTGTATTCTGGAGAAATCGCGCATTGGCCGATCGTATAGGATGTGGTTTTCCCCTCTTCCCGGAGAGA
>CALCCV010000502.1 GCA_937900305.1 uncultured Pseudobdellovibrionaceae bacterium
CTACACAGGCGAAGACACTCTTTCCCTACACGACGCTCTTCCGATCTAAAACACTTAGAGTCAGGAGACTTAGAAATGAAAGAGTCATTACAAGAAATCGTCAAAAAAACGTCGCCAATTTTGGTTCTTTTCGTCACGGTGGGTTTCATGGTGGCACCGGCCGCGAAGGCCAGCAAAACGTTGGAAGTGAACTCTGAAGACGCCATTCGTTTTATTGTGGCCCGAGATTTGGGAGATCGACCCGTTGGCCAAGAGGAGATTTCGAAAATTCGTTTGTTAAAGGATGGAACAGTGATGGTTTTTCGCTATTTCAAGCGTGCCGAGGCCGACGCTGAAATATATAAGTTAAATAAAGACGACACCGAGACTTTTTGGCAAGAGGCCGTGGCCTTGCACAAAAAATTTGAGGTGGTTATCAACGAAGAGGAGAAGATGTGTAACGGTTCCAACGCTGGCGCATCGGCTGGATTGCCCGTTACCAATTATCTGGCTCTGCGTCCGAGTGGAGACCTTGGGTTTGAGACCACTGTTGAGGGAATTGCGGTTCGAGCGTTTCAGATTTCCACTTATTGCATCGCCAAATCGCAGTCCCAACAGTTGGATCAGTTTTATGAGCGTCTGGTGGCGCGAGTGCTTCCCTAATCCATCGGTAATCCGTCAGTTGCAGAGAGCTGTGGATTCAATAGATTCCAAATTAAAATCTCGTCGAGGGTTCAATCGTCATCGTTTTCCTCAATGACGGGCACAACTAGTTTTGGGGTGCTATAGTCGACGGGAATCCAGTTTTGATCGATGTGCATAAAATCAAGTCGGCTTTCGTGGTATTCGACCACGGCATTGTAGTTGCGACGAAGCTCATGCAGGCGAGACTCCAGTTGGGACATAAAATTTCTTTGCGATCGTCGTTGAGCTTCAAACTGAAGACTGTTTTCTTGCGCCTGCAGGCTGGTGGCCAAAGTTTTGAGATAAGAGACGATGTGTGCATCTTCTTCTGCGATCAGATTTCGTGCGGCCTGGTAAAGTGTTTCTCGATACGTTTTCTGCAGGCCCGCCAATTCCTTGGCAGGCGCATTTTTACGCTGGTTGGAGATCAAGTTTAATTTTTGTTTATATAAAGAAGCTAACAGAGTGTTTCGTCTAATTACTTTTTCGTAATTTCTTAAAGAGATTTCATAGTCGGAGGAGTTCGATGCAGATTCTGACGAGGAGGCCGATTGGGATGAGATCTCTTTTCTTGCACTATCGGCCAATGCTGTGGTGGAATGAATGGCTTCTTCGGCTTCATCGAGAAGAAAGCGGGCCGCGGTTTCGTCGAGATCGAGTTGAGCGGCCACGTCTGTGCCACCGCTCTCGGTGATCTTTTGCACAAGTTGAAGTTTGCGCCTCTCTTGATTCAATTGCTGGTCTAAACTTTGAAGTGTTTGTTGATTGCGCAGCACGATTTTTTGATCGTCTTCGATAAAACTACTTTTACCGGTTGCTAGACGACTTTTTGTACGATTGAGAGATTGAAGAACGTAATCATAGTTGTTGCGGTTGCCTTGTTCGAAAATAGAGAATTCAATTTGTTTGGCGGCCAACAGCTGGGGAGAAAAGCTGTAACGAGCCTTGGGTGGAGTGGCATTTTTGAGTTTGAGCAGTTCGCTCTCCCAATGCGCCCGCCGTGCAGGTTGTACTTTGTCGTAGCTCGCCTGCTGATCTCGTTCCTTCTGGACGCCACTAAATCCCAAGGTCTTTAGTGTGGGTTCAGTGAGGCAACTGTTCGATTCTTTGAGAGCAAATTTCGGGTCCTCGTCGATCCATCCTAAGGGAACGCAGTAGCTGGAAATTTCAATGAGATTTGTCTGAATAACTCCCAGGAAATTTTTGATGGCAGTGAGTTCCGGCAAGATGTCTTCGGATCCCTTGATCACTCCGGCCTCAAAACGGATAGCCCATTGGTCGTCGACAAACTCAGTTAAGTTGCGAATCAGATCGCGAAGCGCCATGCGACTCAGGGCGGGCAAATCTCCGAAGCGGAGGTAAGCGGGGGCACGGAGCTGATCGAGGATTTGATCTGTTTCAGCCACTTGCGAGCGAATCACTTCATTCACGTTCTTTTTGATATTGGTAAAATGGCGAAGGCGGACGATCGTTTTTACGGTTGGCAAGTCCATGACGTACTGTTTGAATTCGGGGATTTCATTGCAAATAGAGACTTCATTGACGTATTCATAAAATTTGTGGAGAGGGCTATTCTGAAGGCCTGGGTCGGGTGGATTGGCGCAACGCTCTTCGGTGGCTCGATTGTAACAGGCATAAGCTCTTCGAAGCTCCGCTTGCCGAGCTGTGGGAATACAGAGTTGTTGACGGTTTTCGACGTCTAAGACGTCCTTCATTTCGGTGTTTTTGTACAAACCATTCACGCAAATCCCGGCGAGCAGCATTCCTTCTTCGTCTTTGATTTTGGCAAAGGCGGTTTCGACCGCGTCTTTGGTGTCGGCCGCTAAGAGTTCTTTTTCTCTGAGAATGACGTTGGTTAAAAACTTCGAACCGGCCGGTCTTTGACTGAGAGGGGCCGAACCTGAAAAACCGAGAATCAGTTTGAGAGATGGGAAGGCGGGTTTCCAAATCAGTTCGCAGGCTCCTAGGTTTGCGGTTTCGCACCCCATGAGGATCAAGACTTGGATTTTTCCCAGTGTGTTTGGGAACTGACGTGAGAATTTGCGAAATGCTTGATCATCTAACTGGCCCGTTCTTCCGCTGTAATCCCCTCCGGAGTGATGGCCAGAAATCACGAGCGAAGAGATTTCGATTTTTAGGTCCTCTAATTTTTGAAACTCGGTCTCGGCGTTCTTGAGAGAAAGATATCGGCTGTCATAGAGTTTGGCACGATTGTTGTATGCATTTTCTTTTTCCTCAGATATTTTTACGCACTCCTTGGTCAAGGTGGGAGCTAAACCGCATTTTAGTTTTTTGATCTTTTTTTCACTGGCGACGATAATTTTCGAGTATTGCGCCAGTTGTGTCGCCTGTGCCTTGGTCCACTCGGCCGGGAGCACGCGCACATTTTCAACCTGAGATCCGCGTTGCGCGGCTGCGGCTTTTGCCGCGGCGATTTCTAACGGCGAATCGTTGAGGTCTAAAAATAAAATATCTCCCAAGGCCTTGGGCGTAAGTGAGAGGAGACAGATTAGTGAAAGGACCATTTTTGGCAAGAGCTGTAAAAAAATTTGAAGTGTGTTCATTTCTACTCTCTTCCGTGTGAAGAATTGGCGCTGCTGAGCAATGAAATGCCATGATCGTGCCTGCTTCAAAATGAGATTGGCGAAAGCTTGCACCTTTGTACGCGTTTCCTCAGTCTGGACAATCTAAGGTGGACAGTTGAGGAGCACGCCGTGCCCTATGGAAGGCCTTGAAAGCCACGGGCAATCATGACACTCTTTGCGCGTCAGCAATGTGGACTCCGTGCGAGCTTTCAGTGTGGCTCATAAGGAAAGATAGAAATGCGGTCATTAAGGCAAGTGGTAAGGCAGATATTGGAGTGGCTCAAAGCCAAAACTGATCTTGGCATGGCAAGGCGGGCCCCAAATTTATGGCGAAATCTGAGTGACGAAGATGATGGAGATCGCATCTGGTTGACGCGAACGCTGGATCTTTTGCCAAAGCCGTTTTTTTTGGTCGATTTTGAAACTCAGCGCATTTCGTTTTCAAATGCAGCAGCCCGTCGCATGCTAAGCCTTGAATACGCCGACCACCCAGCGTCTGAAATTTATGGTCGCTTTTTTTCGCTCTTTGAACCTTCGGGGCGATTGGTGCCAGTGACAGATTTGCCCAGCGCACGGATTCTAAAAGGGGAGCGAATCAATGGCGAAGAATTTCTCTTAAAAAGTTTGAATGGTGAATTTCACATCAAGGTTTTTTCTGAAGAGATCCCTGGTTTGTTAGGTCGACCCGCCGCCGCGCTGATTGTGTTTCAAGATATCACAGCGTTGAAAGCCATCGAGATCGAACTTCGCCGGGCCAAGGCCGATCTGACCGAAGCGATTGACATTGCCCAGGTGGGATTTTGGAGCATGGACACGGTCACAGAGAAAATCACAATCAGTTCACGGTTGATTGAACAGTTTGGAATCGATTCAGCGATTTTTGACGGAACGTTAACAAGTGCTCTTTTGGCCATTCACGAAGACGATCGCGCGCGCGTGACGACGGCGATTCAAAACAGCATTGATAAGGCCGAACCGTATCGCATCGAGTACCGTGTGGTTCATCCCGATGGAACCATTCGCTGGATTGAGGCAAAGAGTGGCACGACCGGCGACAAAACGACTGACGCAAGTCGATTCACAGGAACTACGCTCGACATCACCGAGCGAGTTCAGGCGCGACAGGCCCTTGAGGAGAATGAACGCAATTTGCGCCTGCTGGCTGATTCCATGCCGCAGATTGTTTGGAGCGCCAATCCCAACGGTGAACTCGATTACTTCAATCAAGTGTGGTTTGATTATAGTGGTTCTACTTACGAAGACAATTGTCGCAATCGGTGGACTCAGTATGTTCATCCTGACGATTTGCCACTCACCATCGAACGATGGCAAAAGGCATTGGCGTTGAGCGAACCCTACGAGAATGAATTTCGTCTTCGCTCTCGAACGGGAGAGTTTCGCTGGCACTTAGCCAGGGCTCGCCCAATTTTTGAAAATGGGATTGTGAAAAAGTGGTACGGCAGCAACCACGATATGCATGACACTCGATTGCTGGCCGATAAACTTGGTGAAGCCAGAAACATTGCTGAACGAGCCAATGCTGCAAAATCACAATTTTTAGCTAATATGAGCCACGAAATTCGCACGCCCCTTGGTGCAATCATGGGATTTTCAGAACTGATTCGTGAAAACGGTGTAGGACGGGTTGAACGAGAAGAATATGTTTCGGTGATTGAGCGAAATTCTGCTCAGCTTTTGCGAATCATTGATGACATTTTGGATCTGTCGAAAGTCGAAGCTGGGATGATGCTCATAGAAAATATTGAATTTTCGTTACCGGAAGTTTTGACGGACTTCTCTTCTTTGATGGGGTTCAAGGCCCGCGAAAAAGGAATTCGCTTCACCGCAAGAGCAGTGACATCGCTGCCAACAAAGATTCATTGTGATCCCACGCGACTGCGACAAATTCTGATGAATGTTGTCGGCAACGCCATCAAATTCACGGACACTGGTTTCGTTGAGCTGCGGGTGGGATTCGACAATGAATTTCTTGATTTCGAAGTTGAAGACACCGGCCGTGGGATTTCGCCAGAACAAGAAGCCAATCTTTTTCAACCGTTCACACAAGCTGACGCTTCGACCACACGAAAGTATGGCGGAACTGGTTTAGGGTTGGTATTGACCCGAGATCGGAAGAGCACACGTCTGAACTCCAGTCACGGCTACAG
>CALCCV010000503.1 GCA_937900305.1 uncultured Pseudobdellovibrionaceae bacterium
GCCAAAAAATTACAGACATATTTATTATCAAGTCGTGCCTCTCGAGCAGCAATCATCTCTAAATTTTGCAGCTTCAATTCTTCACCACAAAATTTTAAAACATGATCCAGAACTTTTTGTGCAGACCAATCAAAACTCTTAGCCAAAAATATTTGATCTGGCGAAGATCGACCGTCCACTTTTCCAAACTCGGATGGGACAAGATTTTTTTCATCCACGGATCCGTCTGCCCAAAATCCTGGTGTTGAACTCGCCACCGCCAAGGCCCCGGCTTCAATGACACCCGCGCCACGAGTCTGTCCAGTCATAACAACTAAATCGGGCGCAAACTCTAACGCCGCCAAACACAGCGCCATCGCCGACTCCGTCCACTGCACTGACAACTCCAAAAAACAAAACTCAATCTCTCGACCCGAGATCTCTAACGTTCGCAGTGTCTGTCGCACAGGAGCCTCTGACTCTCTCAGCACTCCTGATCGAGGACTCAGCTTGAACCATTCTGCGGCGTCCAAGATGGATGGTGTGACTTCCCAGTCTCCTAAATTGCGAACCACGCTGCCCGAAATATTGCCATGAGCACCTTGGAAAAGTCCAAATCCAGAGATCAACACACGCGGCTTTGCGGGACAGGAAGGTTTCGCTGACTTCATAATCATTTCCTATGTTTTACACTATCTGCGAGCCCAAGGTCGCAGCAAGGTGTCCCTCCCTTGGCGCTGAGCGCAAGTCCATTCCTGAATCTTTTCTTGCCCCGTCTGCGAAGAAGAAAGACAATCCGAGTTCATGCCAGAAGAACTTGAAAATCCACAAACACCCCTAGCTTCGCCCACGCCGCAAAAAGCGGACAGCCCTTGGATGAATCTTTTGGTGACCGTCGTATTGCCCGTCATCATTTTGAATCAAGGCACCAAACATCTCGGAGCTCTACCCGCTCTCGTCCTCGCATTGGTTTTCCCTCTCGCCTACGGTGTTAAAGAATTCGCCGCCAAAGGCAAACCGAGCATGTTGAGTTGTTTAGGGATTTTAAACGTCTTGTTCACCGGTGGGTTCGCCCTCGTCCGTCTGAGCGGAATCTGGTTTGCAGTGAAAGAAGCCGTTTTTCCGACCCTCATTGGTCTATTTGTTTTTTTTAGCTCATACACCCGACGACCTTTCATGCAGTTTCTGTTCAAGAATCCTCAGATCATCAACGTTGAACTTCTCGATCAACATCTCAACGAAAAACAGCAGCAAGAGTCTTTCCTCACGTTGATGAGAAAATCGACGCAAGTTTTAAGTCTCAGCTTTGTCGTCAGCGCGATTCTCAATTTTGGGCTCGCTTTTAAAATCTTCACGCCGCTGGACACGACTCTCAACTTCGATGCCCAGGGCGAAGCTCTCAATGGGCAAATTGCCGAAATGACGAAATGGTCAGTTCCTGTTATCATGGTGCCATCGATGATCATTCTCACCCTGATTTTTTTCGGTGTTCTGCGAAGAGTTCAAGCTCTCAGCGGAATGACTCAAGATCAGCTGATTAAAACTCAGTAGTTCTACCCATTCATTCCGATCATTAGCTAGCCCAAGGTCGACATTTCTACCGTCTCACCCGCGCTCTTTGGGCAAAGGGTCCAGAGGCTTTTACAAACTCTCAACTTTACGACCAGCGAAGAGGCCAGAGTTTTCTTTCTCGCATAGGAAAACGCGAAAATTCCTTACATAATGAGCAAAGAGAATCGTTCGAGGAGAGTTATGAAAAACACATTTCAGTTTGCCTACACCATTCAATCTGCCCAAGGCATTTTTCTGAAGCCACACAAAATCGAAGTGTGGGATGGCTCCAAGGAAACAGCCCTGCAACATGAATTTCGCAAACCCCTTCACTATCTTGATGACGCTCTCCTGGGTTTGGGCATCTACCTATTCAGTAGTTATTTAAAATCTCCCCTTTTTCGCTCGACCGACATTCCCTACACGGACTACCTCGCGACTTGGAAGAAACTCAATCCCATCTACAGCCTTTACTTTCGCTTTCAACCGCGAGCCAAGGCCCTTCGCCAATATCAAAATACACCGCAGGGTTTAGATCGCTTCCTCGCCAGCTTGCGCTCCGGAATGCAAGCCACCGCGAAACCTTGGGGCATTGATCTTGAAGAAATGCGCCAGTGCCTCGACGCATTTGCCATGCTAGAAGAAGATTTGAAAGTTCCACTGTTGTTCAATTTCGATATTGATTTCTCGCCCCAGGTTGTCGAAGAGCTTCACGTTCTTTACGGAATGCTCTTTCACTTGCGAGCTTTGATTGGCATTGATCACAATCGTCATCCCGACGTGGCCGTCCATGAAGGCTGTACGGTCGATCCTTTCGGAGACTATTTGCCCAAAGCCGAATTCATCGTTAATGATGCCATGATCTATCATCAGTTTCAAAAGCTGAACAAAAGTCTGCCCACCACATCCAACACGCACTTTGAACGTGCCGACATGTCTTCGGTCAAAGCCTGGCTATCGCCGCTGCAAGCCTCGTTTCAACAATATGCTCACAATGCCTGCCAGTTGGTTGATAATTTGCCCGAAGAGTTTCTCAAAGCACTAAAGCCACAAGAACTCGAAGAGGCTCTGTATCTCATTCAAATGGATTGGCTCTTCGGCACTCCTGCTGGTTTGCTCTTTCGAATTCGCGAAGAACTCTACGCCCTCGATGAAGGCTACGAAAAAGTTTTTTGGCGCGACTTCGAAGGTCATCACCTGCGCCCCAGTCAGCCACTGCGAATCGCAACGTCCCTGACGGACGAAGACATCCGTCGACACTCTGTCGCGGCCTAATCACAGGATCACGCCCGCATTGGACTGATTTCACATTTCGATCTTTAGAGCTATTGACTTTCGACTGCGCTCGATCGCGCTCGAAAAAAGAATTTTCGAATGACGAAAAAAAGAATCAGCAACACCAAGAGGCTGAAGATGATAATTTTGAACTTTTGAAGCTGCATCAATATAGGTTCGCCGAAGTAGGCGAGCAAATACACCTGGGTTGGGACGCTGATCGCAGCGGCAAGGCCATCGATCGTCATAAACTTCCACAGTGGAAATCTCAACATTCCGCAAGCGATATGCCCCGGAAAGCGAATTCCGGGAGTGAAGCGAAAGATCCCGCAGGCATAGGCGCCGTACTTCGCAGTCCAGTCCTCCACCCGTTGCAACATTGTTTCAGGAAAAAAACGCTTCAAGCGCGGATGATACAACAGCCTTCGGCCCCAGCGCCGCCCAATTCCGTAAACCAAAGTGTCGGCCCCGAACACAGCAAAGAAAGCAATTGTGGCAGCCACGTGCACATTCACGCCTTCAGCTCCTGGATAGGGGGGAGGAAAGTGTTCCGGATGAGTGCCCATAAAAGCCAGAATTCCGGTGCTGACCAACGTCACCTCTTCGGGCAACGGCAATCCAAACGCCGACAGCAGCATCATCACCACGATACCAACATAGACTATTTCAGGCTGAAATGCGTACTGAGAGAGCCATTGGAAGACAGGTTCCTGCGACAAATTCATTTTCTCTAATATGGATGTAAGCCACAGAGTTGAACACCATCGATACACTGTGCTATTGGCTGAGATGATGTTTTATTTTGCTAAGACTGGACATGAGTACGGTGTCATTCACGGAATCACCACCGAGAGCTGCTGGTTGTCCCAAATTCTACGCAATTTACCTAGCTTCGTGTCTAGTAACACAGTCTTTCACTTGGGCGCGATCTACGTCGAGAATCAAAGACAGCATCAAGATCGATTCGTTCCTGAGCAGTGCAAGTTTAGAGTGCACACAGCACCTCGCCGATTTGCGCTGGAATTGCCGGTCCACCACGGCCTCAAAGTCTACGAAAATGAAGAGTTTGCCATCATCGACAAACCGTCGGGGTGGCCCATGCACGCCACCGTCGACAATGCTCAAGAAAATCTCCTTGCGAACCTCACTCAAACGTCGCTCACCGAAGGCTTTTCGCAGAAGTATTATCTCACCCACCGCCTCGACGTCCCCACCCGCGGGTTGGTTTTTTTTGCAAAATCTCCGACCTCGCAAAAAAACTTTAACAAACTTTTACAGACTCACGAAGTCAGCAAGTCTTACTTGGCCCTCACCGAAAAAATCATTCCCGTCGGAAAACACACTCACTACATGAAACCATCCCCCAAAGCGCCGAAAGAACTTCAACTGACACCCGAAGATCCAACTTGGCTTCGCTGCGAGCTCATCGTCGAAGACAGCGTCGCCATTCCCGCCAGCGATTATGCGCTGACACGCATTCAACTGATCACGGGACGCACCCACCAAATTCGAGCCCAATTGTCTTTCCTCGGTGGCGCGATCGGAGGTGATGAGCCTTACGGCGCACGCCCGATGCGAGGTGCAAACTCCATTGCACTCGCCTGCGTGGCCATGCAGTTTCCATGGCAAAATGAGGATTGGACTTTTTCGTTGAGTCCAAAATCAGTTCTCGCCGACTGGACTCAGTTATTTAAAACAAAAATCTAGATACCAATGGGTCATGGTCAGACAATCGCCCCATAAAATTCGAATTGATGTGCAGAATCTCGACCGCGGGTGACCGTTGCAACAATCCGGGCGAAGCAAAAATAAAATCAATGGCCTGTGAATTGCCATTGAAGTTTGTCGAATAGCGATTTTGTGGCGCCACCAAATTTTCAAACAGCAGCAGATTTTGCAATTCACGGCCCGCCAATATCGACATCGCCTCTTCCTGCAAATAGGCATTGAAATCACCCAAGACAATCACGTGCTGCTTTGGCGAAGCCGACTGGAGAAGCTTCACAAATGAATTTAGCTTTTCCGCCAACTGTTTTCGAAGACTTTCGCTCCCATAAACGACCGGTTGCTCAGCGCCCCACTGGGAACTGTCTCCGAGCTTAGAATTCAAATGATTGGCAATCAAAACGATTCTCTCACCGCGAAATTCAAATTCTGCAGCCAAACTTTTACGGGTTCTTCGAAAAACAGGATCATTCGGAAATACGCGGCCGGGATTATTTTCAAGTCGCCCATCTGGCAATACCCGAGTCTCGGTCAAAGTTCCTGGATTTCCCCTTGGCGAAAACGAAACTCGTTTTGCATTGTAAAGAAACGCGACCCGAATATTGCCGCCGGGTTGGCCCCCCTCCGCGTTCATCTCGGGATCGATATTCAGCCCGCGATATTCAACTCCGTCACAGTCAATGTGCGAAATCAAGTTATTGAGAGTCGATTCGCCAGTGGCTGAACCCGCAAAATCAGAACCATTGGCATCTTGAATTTCCACCAAACTCAAAATATCAGGGCACCGCATATTCACTGCGATCGACTTGCCAATTTCGATCAATCGGGTTCGTTGGCTGCCACCTAAATTTTCAACGTTGTATGTACCCACAGTCAATTCGTGTTCACTGGCGACTAGATTTGTGACCGGTCGATCTTGCAGTTCAGTGCGCTTTGTCGCAACCGCCGCATAATCCGCGAGCGGCTTTTGCACCTCTGGCAAAACCAAAGAGTAATCTCCGCCGCCAAAAATCGAGGGCTCATAACCCAAAACACCGGAAATCTCACCGGTGATCTGATCCCCAACCTTACAAAAAATATTGGTGGTGAGGCCATTCGAAAAGTGATTTGAAAGGATCTGCAAAATTTCGGGATTGAAGTCGTCAGCCGCTTCGTCGATGATAATTCCACCAGCATCTGTTCTTAAATCTGTCTTTTGATCTCCATCGGGCACAACATAAAGATCCAGGTGCCCTTTGGCGCTGGTGCTTTCAAAATCTTCGTTGCCGCCACGAAAACCCACGATCCGAGGATTGGCAATGCGAACACGCATTCCTTCAAGGGACTCCCAAAAATCAATTCCGTCTTGCAAATCGAGCGTCGCTTTTAAATTTAGATTGCCCCGGAAAGAAGAAATTTTCTTGTCGGGAATTTCGCGACCGCCAACACCTAACACTTGAGCTGGCGGCAACGCGACGGCCTTGCGCAAAACCTGAACCGAAGTGATGTCCCGCAATCCTGTGCGACCCAAACCTGTTCCCATCACTTGTTCGTAAACTGTGCCGCGGACTTCTAACTCGTCCCCCAGCTCTAGCCACTGTGACAAAGCCCCAAAACTCAAGTGAAGCCCCTCTGACGTTAGTAAATTTCCATCCTCAGATTCAGACTGAATATAGGCCTCTTCGCCGCCGGGATACCATTCGACTGAACCGCGGGCTGTGACGATCCCGCGAACCGTAGCAACATGACCCATAAATGGAGAGCGATGACCTTCCCC
>CALCCV010000504.1 GCA_937900305.1 uncultured Pseudobdellovibrionaceae bacterium
AAATCGAATTTGTATCTCACTTTAGTCTAATGTTTGGCGCCATGGAGAAAGGGCTGGGCTTTGGCAGCGTTGACTAAAGGTTTTGCTGTCTCATTCCGATATGGAAGTTAGCAGGATGCTAATTATGAAATGGACTTTTGTGTTCGTCACATTTCTTGGACTTCAAACTTTGACGACCGCTGCATACGCTCAGCTGGGTGAAAAGTTTGATCTCTTCTCAGGTGCTCGATCTCTTGGAATGGGAGACGCGGGTATTGCCGTCGTCAATGATGAGACCTCGCTCTTGGTCAATCCGGCTGGATTGGGAAAACTTCGAAATTTTTATGGCACCATCCTGGATCCAGAACTGGAAATGTCGTCTAACGCTTATGGTTTCAATTCTGCAAATCCCATCAGCGCCCCGACAAACATCGAGGGAGTGAAGACGTCGTTGGTTGAAAAACCAGACGCTTATTATTATGCGAAAGGGCAGATTTTCCCTTCCTTCGTGGCTCGCAATTTTGGAATTGGAATTTTTGCGAAGCAGATGTTGGCGGCGAGAGGAAATGAGGATGGCACACTTTCCGTGAAGCAGCAGGATGATTTGGCGCTGGTTATGGGAGTGAACTTTCGATTTTTTGATGGTCGAGTGAAGTTAGGTCTAACTGGAAAAGCCATTAGTCGTATTGAAGTGGATGAGGTGGCGTTGGATTCCACCCTAGATTTGTCGAATGCATCTCTCGCGGCGGCCGGGCAGCTGCGAGAGGGTGTAGGGGTTGGCTATGACATGGGCTTGAACCTAACCGCACCTTGGCAAATGCTGCCGACTCTTTCGCTGGTTGCGCGCGATATGGGTGGTACATCGTTCGATGCCAATTCGGGACTGCGCGGACCTGAGACATCTGAACGTCCGCTCGCTTTGAAACAAGACATTGACGTAGCGGTCGCTCTGTTTCCGATTCACAACAACTTCATCCGCTCATCGTGGACTGTGGAATACAGGAATCTTCTGACGAATCAGGACGACACGAGCAAAACTCGTTATATCCATGCGGGAATTGAAGTGAATTTAGCCGATCGATTCTTCCTCCGCGCGGGTTATAATCAGGGCTACTGGACTGCCGGCTTTGAGTCCGCCTTAGAGAACTTTCAGTTTCAAATGGCGACTTATGGAGAAGAAGTTGGTGTGGGCGATGCGAAGCTGGAAGACCGACGTTACCTGGCGAAGGTTGGGTTTCGATTTTGAACTGTATAGCCAGGATTGCCTAGGGAGATGGCTGGTGAAAAAAATATTTTGCATGTTTTTTTGGCTCGCGCTTTTCGGGACGACCACGTCTTGTGGCGATAAAAACCTTTTCACGGATGCGGCTAAGAAGGACACGGATGCCGCATTGGCTGAAGATGCGCGCAAACTCAATAGCACTGGCGACTTTGACGGTGCGATTGCAAAATTTGGATTGATGTCGACTGGCTTTCGCACAAGCAACGAGATGACTAAGCTTTTGGCCAGTGCCTATGCGGGAAAGTGCGGCTTTAATTTTTTAAATTTTTTCGAAGCAATTAAAGATTCAAGTTCGGATTCGCTGTTTATGCTGACGATGCGAGCTTTTAAAGATGTCGCCGTAGATCCCAGTTCTTGCACCCAAGCGCAGGCGACGATCCAGACTTTGGTTCCGGATCCAAACGATTCCGACCGACAGCTTTTTATGGCGCTTTTGGGATTTGCAAAAATGGGAACTTACCTGCGTGCACGCGTGGATGTGGATCAAGATGGCAATGTTGATGACGTCGCCAATGCTTGTAAAGAAACCATCCTTGCTAACAATGATGTTCGCGAGGTGTTCACAGGTTTGGGATTGGTCTTGGACAACTTGGCGTCCCTCGCTGCCGTAGCTTCTGGAGGAGATACGGCTGAAAAAATGGCCGAGTTGAAGACGAAGTGCACAGAGAATGGGGTGAATTGTGCCTTTACAAATCCCAACGACATTGATGACAACGCAGTTTTGGCGCTTCGAACGTTAATTGATACGCAAGAGTTTGGAGTTGGTGACTGCATCGACGATCCCTTTGTCACGTGCTGCCCATGATCGGATTTAACTGGTGATAAAAATGCGAAACGGGTTTCGAAATCAAATGCACATCTGGCTGTCGGCGGCGATCGCCTTCTGCTCGTTTCGAGCGGGTGCCGCCGATTTGTTTGATATGAATGTTCCCACGCGCGCCCAAGGGATGGGCGGATTGTATTCGGTCTTTCCCGAAAACTCACAGGTTGTGATGGTGAATCCAGCGTTGCTGGGATTTGTCAGTGGAATAAACTGGGAAGTCGTTGGTTTGAGTGCGGCTGTCAATGGAGTTGATGCTGTGAACGACTTCAAAGACCTGGGCAATCTCGAAGGTGTCGGCGCATTCAACAGTTTGTATGGCAAAAACTTGTGGCTGGGCGCAAACGGTCGCACCAGTTTGGCATTGCCCTATTTCGGGATCGCTGCGTTTCAAGACGTAAAAGGTTCCTTTTCCTTAGAGAATCCGGCGTTCCCCAGCTTAAATTTAAATTACACTTATGACTCTGGATTCAACGGAGGCTTTGCTGTGCCCATAACTGAGAATTCAGCGGTGGGTGTGACCGTCAAGTACATTGATCGGCAATCAGCCGAAGGGGCCGTGGCTCTTGGCACGGTGGTGACAGGTGATACTGACGCATTGCTTGAATCTGTTCGTCGCCGCGGCACGGCCTATGGCGTTGATTTGGGCTGGGCGGCGCAGACGAAAGGGGCCATGAATTCGAAATTCAGTTTGGTGTGGAAGGATGTTGGCAATACGTCGTTTTTGCGTGTGGGAGATGCGCCGCTCTCATCTCCGATCTATAACAACTTGATCGCAGGTGTCGGCACCGAGTTTACATCTGGGCTTTTGGATTTTCGAGTCGGCGGAGAACTTAGGCACATGATGAACGATGAGGTTTCTTTTGGCCAAAAAGTTCATCTGGGGACGGAGATTTCTTTGCCTTTGATTGATTTGCGGGCGGGAATCAATCAAGGGTATATGACTTACGGCTTCGGCATGGATTTTTTGATTATGCAATTGGACTTTGCGCAGTACTTTCAGGAGCTGGGTGCGTATCCGGGCCAGACGCCTGAGAATCGAGTTCAGGTGGAGCTGCGCATGAATCTTTCGCTCGATACCAAGCTCAGTTTTGATTTCAAGGATGGCAAGCGACGTCGTTTGAAGCAAAGACGATGACCAGGACTTGAAGCGCTGATACTGTGATTGGGTGTTAATTTCATGGAATGTCAAAGATAGATCTGAAGTTCCTCAACTCTACGAAAATATTTTGATGGGGCGGGCCTGGCACGAAGCTGCTTGGGTGGTGGCCGATTTGAAACGCAAAAAAGAGTTGGAGCGTTGGCTGTTGAGGCGGTTGGATTTTATTTATGAGGCGCAAGTTTTGCGCATGAGTGAGCTGTGGTCGAAAGAGTTTTTATTTCGAAATCCAGATTACAAAATAGTGTCACACTCTTTTTTGCAAGTTTTAGCTCGTGAGTTTTTAGTTCGACACCAACGGGCCGAGGTTCTTGCGGATACAAATTCTGACTCAACTGAAAGTGAGTTTACCGAATTGCACGAGGCCGATTTCATTCGCCATTTGCGGTGGCTGGCTCCATTTGTTTTTGCCGAGGTTCCGCCTGAAACAATTGGTGAATGGAATGAATCTATTTCTGACTCGGGTGGTGCCGATCAGGTGGATTGGCGGTGGATGCCATTCGTGGCCAAATTTTTAGAACAGCTTCAGATATCACAGCGAACTTCTGTGCAATGGGTCCCGTGGATGATGTCTGATGTGAGAGACTTGCAATCGCTGAAGCGACCGATTGTCATTGTGGATTTGGGTTTAGAGATAAAGATGCCTGAAGTCGAACTTTGGCAGCGGGTGGCTGAAACCAAAGAGGTACATATTTTAATTCCGGAGCTGCGGGACGATTTTTTGATTCACAGTCCGGCGCGTTCTGTGCTGCGGCTCTATGAAAATTTGCGAACACGTTCGCGTGAAGATTTGCGAGCTCGTTCGCGTGAAAATAGCCAGGTTCGTTCCGAGACAAGTTTAGGGTTTGGAGAGGCTGCATTGGGTTTGCCTCTCGAAATGGAACCGAGCTCGGTTGAGAAACAGGCGGAGGCGGGTGACTTCGGCGTGAGCGTGATGGTGGTTGAGCAGGCGTCGCTTTGGTCAGAGGTTGTGAACGCGGCGATGCAGGTGAAACGCTGGCGGGCTTTGGGAGTTGGTTGGGAAAATATTCTTTTGATCTATCCGATCGATAGCGAATATGTGGCGTTGATCGATCGCCTTTTTTCGGAATTTGCAATTCCGTTGGAGCTGGATCGTGCCATGGCTCCCCTCGAGAATTCATCAGTGCAGGAGTTTTTGTCTCTGTTGAAAGTTTGGCAGCGTGATTTTACTTTTGCTGATTTAGAAACTTTGTATGCGATCTATGACAAAGGACGCCCGAGTTATCGAGAGTTCAAGCGGCGGTGGGCCTGGGTCCATTTGCAAGAAGAGAGTCTGGCTATTCGCCAATGGTTATTTCCTGAAGAGCCGGCACTGGCGATGATCGAAGACTTGGAGGACGTGTCGGACGAAGATGCGAAGCCTGTGACTTTGGAAGCTTGGATGGCTGAATGGCCGCAGGCTTTGCAAGAATGTCTTGCTGAGGCCTCGACTCAATCCCTGCTAGAAGATCTTTGGTTAGAAGTTCATACTGACGATGCGTTTTCGCGTCGGATCTGGCTGGAATTGCTGTTAGCAAAGGCTCAACAGATTCGTTCAGTGGCCGAAGATGAGGTTTTGCAAAACTCGACGTTGGCTTGCAGCTTGGAAGGGGCCCTCTCGGTCCATCGCACTCACCGAATTTTTTTGGGTTTAGCGCAGGAAAACTTTCGGGCGGCAATGGATGAGCGACTCAGTCATTTTTTCTTTCAACGCAGCCAAAGCGATTTGGGAGTTGGTTTACCTCCAGATCTATCGTGGATCAAAGAGGCAAATTTCGCCTGGTTGAAGCAAAGTCACGCGGTTCAATCGGTTTTTTCATTTGCTCGAAAAAATTCGCGAGATGAAGATCTTTTGCCGTTGCTAGAGTGGCAGAAAATTCATTCAAAGAGCGAGAACTCTGGCGAAGTGATGCGAGCCGAATCTTTGGATTTTTCCCAGGTGCTGGCGGAGACGTCGGCGGTGGGAGTGAGGGCTCAGCAGCGTGGTCTCGAAGAGATGAAACTTCATAAAAATGTCTCGCGCACGCAGCACGCAAGGCTGGGTCCAAAAGCGCTTTCTCCTTCGGGATTGGAAGATTTTCTGACATGTCCGTTTGTTTTTTTTGTAAAGCGGATTTTGCAATTTCCAGATCAGGATCCAGAAATTTGGACGTTGGATCCTCTCGAGCGCGGACAGCTCTATCACCGCTTAGCAGAGCTGATTTTGGCTAACGAAGTGACGAGTCGAGAGGTCGCGCAGGGTTTGTTGGAGCAGTGCTTGCGGGAGCAGAGGGAAAGTTGGGATCCGTTAGTCGAGACACAGATGAAGGCGCGGCTCGAAGTTTTTGTAGATCGTTTTCTAGACAGTGAGCTTGAATTTCGACGGGACTTTCCCGGCTGGAAAACGATCGCCACAGAAATGCCATTTGTGGTGTCTTATGATCGAGAAAGTGGCGAAATGAGTTTGGGCGAAAAGCCCGGAGCTTGGATCTTTCGCGGAAAGATCGATCGAGTTGATTTGCACGAGGAGAGTCAGCTTATTTTGCTTTATGACTACAAATCTTCGACTGGCGCGCGAAAATCTTTTCAAGCCTGGCAGGATGAGCCCGAAATTCAGTTGAGTTTTTATGCTTGGCTGATCGCCAAGAAGGTTTTGTTGCCAGAATATGAAGTTGGAGGGGCCCTCTACTATTCTTTTGCCACGATGGAGCGACGGAAGGGGGTTCTGCGTCGAGATCTTTTGCCCACTGGCTTTCCAGATGTTTCGAAGCAGGCAGTGACTACGGCCAGTGAACTGGCGAGTTACTTGGAAAGTTGGGAAGATCAACTCAAGAAGACGTTGGATTTCTTGGCCCAGAGCGATTTTACTCCGCGACCGGCGGATCCTAAGGAATGTTTAACTTGTCGATGGAATACAACATGCAAAGCACCTCATCTGATACAATGCGATCTTTAGAGCAGCGTCTGGTTCGAGCGGGAGCAGGTGCGGGGAAGACGACCAACCTAACGCAGTCGCTTTATCTGCTCGTCGAGGAAGCGGTGGCCAAATCGAATGAACCTCCCCGGGT
>CALCCV010000505.1 GCA_937900305.1 uncultured Pseudobdellovibrionaceae bacterium
TTGAACAACGCCCACCGCATCATCTTCGAAAACGGACGGATCTTGTCGACGTGAGGATACTTGTGTTTGATTTTCAAAACCAACTCGACAAAAAAATGGGATCCAAATGGCAAATTCAAAATTGGCTCGGGCAAATCTTTTTTCAAAAAAAATTTTTTTGGATCCATTCGATTGGCGGCTTCGTGCATGTGCCCATGTTCAATGTGAACGCCGTCAAAATAATAAACCATATTTTTGAATTGGACATTTTTGCCGATGGCTTCAATGAAGTGCTCTCGGCACGCGGGCCACATCATGGCTTGATCATGATTGCCGATGACATAAGTGATAAAATTTCCCGGCTGCTGAGCAAATTCGTTCAGCGCTTTAAAAACAGCTGGATGCCCCTTCACGATGCTCTTCAGAACTTCAAGCGCAATGCTTTCGGTGATCACCGTCAAAAAGTGGCCGCGATAATCCACTTGCAAAAAATTTAGAAAATCACCGTTGATGATAATCTCAACTTCGAAGTCACGATAGATCCCCGTGCTATAGAAGTGAATGAACTCAACCAACTTTTCGCCATAGTAAAACTCTTCCAGTGAATTGAGTCCCCCGCCATCCAGAACACGGCCCTTGCCTAAATGCAAATCACTCACCACCAGCTTGATCCGCTTGGGTGGCGCAATTTTTATTTCGGTGGTGTTTTCATTCACTGCTGTTTCGGTCATGCTGCTTTCACTCTAGGGGTGTCACTTATGCTAACACGCGAGGACGCTTTCGGCCTACGCGAAACCTCACTCGGCCTTTTTGAAACTGGACAAAGTTTCGTCTTTGATCTCAAGTTGTGCCAAGGCCAAACGCAGGGCGCGGACTGTTTTCTTGAACTGATCTTGATTGACCTCGAGCGTTCGGTTCAATTCCTGGATTTTAAGCCGGTAATTCTCGACCTCAAGACCGACCTGATCCAGTTTGCGTTTCAGGTCCAAGATCGACTCGTCCTTAGCCCGCACCAAAGCTGATTTTTCAGCAATCGAAAGCTCCAAACGATTTTCCAATTCGCGCTCGCGGACTCGAATTTTGCGAAAGTCAGTTTTTAATCGATTTTCAAGCTCTTCGTTTTTCCCACGAGTCTCGCGAACCTGATTGTCTTTGAATTGAATTTGCCCTTTGAGAATCAAAATTTCACTCTGTAGGGTCTCTTTGATTTCGCGCTTTTCTTGCTCAAGGCTCAAAACTTGCGATTGCCACTGCTCAGATTTTTCTTTGATGTATTGACCAGCATTAAAAAGTTCATCGTTTTCTTTTCGCAAACGATCGATCTCTTTTTCGAGCTCTAAAATTTTTGTCTGTGCCAGCCTGAGGTTTTCCGCCTGCAGCAAATGAGCTTCGACGGTCGACGCTGCCATCGATT
>CALCCV010000506.1 GCA_937900305.1 uncultured Pseudobdellovibrionaceae bacterium
ATTGGACTCATCGAATCTCCACCATTCTTTTGCGAGAGCGAACCCATTGATGAGATTACCCTTTCTCGAGACCGCCGTAAATGTCTAAACATTTGTCAGATCGACTTTACAACGGTCAGTCCAGCGCGCTTTTAGGCAGATAGAGCGGCTCTCACTTTAAAATGGATTCGAGGACCTGAATATCGCCGTCGTTGGGTTTGCTTGCCTGAATGTCTAAGACTTTGAGGACGAAAGGATACACATTCACATTGCTGAAGGGCTCAATTTGCAAGCCTGATTTCACAGCGGTTCCGTTGGCTAGAAAAAGTCCCTGCATTGTGGCGATATCGGTCGGCCAGCCATGCGTGGAGTGCCCACGGTATTGGCGATCGCTGGGCTGCGGCCCTTGCCCATTGACGTACAAATGAAATTTCAAATAGTAACCAACCTTGGCGGCGAGAACGATGTCTCCCGTTTTGGTGGGATGAGTGTAATGCCAATCCGCCGGAATTTCAGAGCGCTTAAAGACTTGGTAACGATCCGCGAAAGGTTGCGATCGCAAGAGTTGTGCCATTTGTTCAACTTCCGCGGCCTCTTGATCTGCAGAGAGGGCCGGGTCGTGAAGGTACATGCTGGTGACTGCCCCGGTCTCACCAATGGTCCAGCGTTTTAACACATTTTGCAGGATGGAATTTTCGCTTTCGTTCACGATAACGACACCCTCATTGGTTCGAACGGGTTCCATGCCGTGATCAGAGACAAAAACATAAGTCACGTTTCGCAATCCCAAGGCCTCAACCTGCGCTTTCAATTGGGCGAGATTTGAATCGAGCTCCATCACACTGTCTTTCACTTGCTGGCTGTCAGGACCGTACGCATGGCCTGCTGAATCCACGTGATGAAAATAGAGCGCAACGAAGTGTGGCCGCGTGGCCTCTGGAAGCTTAAGCCAGCGAATGACTTGATCCACTCGATCCTTGGGTGGCAAATCGTGCTGATAAGGTCGAACGTAGGTTGGATGAAGGCCATCAATTCCCGCTTCGGAACCCACCCAAAAACAAACAGCCGAAAGCATTCCGTTTCGCTCGGCCACGGTCCAAATGGGTTCACCAGAATACCAAGATGGATCATTCACCGCCTGGGAATCTCCCATCTTGTAAGCCCGCTCGCGAGCTTCATCATAAAAGGCATTGCCGACAATTCCGTGGTTTGCAGAATATCGCCCAGTGATCAGACTGATGTGGTTGGGAAACGTGAGAGTTGGATACGAAGAAATCAGACCTTTGGCCAGCGCGCCTTCGGCGGCCATTTGAGAAAGGAAAGGTGGCTTGTACTTAGTGATATAGTCATTTCGAAATCCATCGAGTGAAACCATAATGACATACGGTTTTTCCACGACGCCGGGTTGATTTTCTCGCTCGGCCGTTTTGTAAAACAATACGTCTGTCGGTGTGTCGCGAACGGTGAACCGCTGGCAGGCGATGAAGGACACTGGTAAAATCGCTGCAATCACCAACCATCTGCGCAGGTGTTGCCACTTTGCCAAGTTTTGAAATCTTTGGTCCACGTTACCCCCTCAGGTTATTTTTACCACTGAGTTAGGTCGTAAGCGGGATGCCCGGCGCGAGACAACCAAAAAGTGTCGTCGCCGTGACAAGATTTAAACAAGAGGCGCGAAAATCTGCGCCTCGTTTTAGACTGAAGGTGTTTCGTAAATCCTTAAGCAAAAGAGATCATTTGTAAATATGAAGACTTATCTAAGCAACGGCAGGGCCTCGTTCTCGACGAATTGATACGTGTAAGAAGAGTCCATGCCCCTCAGGATCTTTAGAAAGTCGAAGTTGCGAATGAATGAAAGATCGGCGAGGGAAAATTCCACGTCCCTGCCTTTGGCGACCATCAGATTTTTTTCGCGGCAAATCTCTTGGCGCATGACGAGAGCCTTTTTGGATCCACGGTTGCTTTTGGTAAACACGACGCAAAATTTGCGATTTCCCAAACCGAGGTCGACGTTAGGCACAACCTCAGCAATGGTAGCTTGAATCGCAGTCATTGGTTGCAAGCGAAAATCTGGTCCGGGCTTTTTCCATTTTACGTCGGCGCCAAAGAGATCTTGCAAAACAGCCACCTGGTCATCGTCTGTCCATTCAGTCTTTTGCTCCCAAGAAGTGGCCTTTGAAGGATTCGTAGTTTTGAAGGACTGAAGATCCCGCGACTCCCACTGAACCAATGGCAAACTGCCCTGGGCCATGGCATCGTTTTCAATCCAGTTGTAGGAGTTGGTGCAATCAGGTCCCGAGAGATCAATTCCGACCTTTAGATCGGGAAGAGCTTTTGCCGCAGTCAGAGTGGATTTATCAATATTCGTTTTTACAATAATGCCGCAATATTCGATGTTGCCCCTTTTTGAAATCGATTTTCCTGCATTTGGATTTTCGCGAAAAAAAACCTGAAGGATGCGACCGCCTTCTACAAAGGCGAGCGACTGATAACTCAAGACTGTAATTACAAATCCAATAACGATATTTGAAAGTTTCATCGCTTTCTCCTTCTCGCAAAATAAACATAGACTCAATTTTCGGTACCTCGTGATTATAGGATGATTCCCATGGAATTTATGAATTAAATTTCTGTTTGTTTTTAAAAAAACTAGACCAGACCAAGTTGAAATCAAAAAATGCCCAAGATAATGTTAGAAAGTTCAAAATGGATTTGATGTCGACGTTTTCAGGTTTCGAGTTTTTGGGAAAGGGATTTTCTATGACAAAACTTAAGCGCGCGTTTGGGTTGTTTCTGCTGGTCGGTTCGATGGCTCAAATCACGCTGAGCGGATGCGCTCAAAAAAAGATGGCTAGCTCAGAAATTTCGAATAGCAAAAATCGAAATGTCGCTGCGGCGGGAGTGACGGGATTTAAGATTGATCCGGACCGTGGAAGTCCCGCGGAATACGACCCGGGTGCTCCCAAGGACAGTAAGTGGGTCGAACTTTATGGGTCGGCTCCAAATTATCGAAAAATGGGCAACGTGATTCTTGGTGAGGGCGAAGAAAAATTTCGATGGCAGTTTGGACCAATGTGGTACCGAGGTCGCTTAGGACAAAATGAAGTTAAAGCCTTCGTCGTTGGTCAAGAGGGTGCTCAAGATGAGAATCTTTCAAACCGCGCCTTTACGGGATCGACGGGAACTAAAACTCAAAACTTTCTAAATCACCTTGGCTTGAATCGCAGCTATCTCTTTATGAATACGTTTGTGTACACCATCAACGGTCAGCTGTCTGACGATCCAAAGTTTAAATGGATGGAGCAAGGGGAAGGGGCCCCGAATGTTGAAGATAGCCCGATCGTTGAATATCGACATAAGTTGTTTGACTACATGATGGAGCAAAACGCGGGTTCGATCGCGCTGTTCATGGGGGTGGGTTCGGGCGGCAAAGCCAGTCTTGCCACTTGGGTCAATGCGCGTGGTGGGAAATGCAGTCCCGCCAGAGATTTAGAATTCTGCCAGACCGAAGGTCTGCGTAAAAACTTCAATGAACGATGGGCCTGCGAAGGGATTTTTAAAACTGCAACTTGCAAAAAAGCCTATGACAAAAACGGGGTCGTTTTGTCGGTCAAAAGTCCTGCTATTTTTGTAATTGGTGTGCCTCATCCGGGCGGGGCAAATCCCAACTTGGGTGGCGATGCGGCCATGCAAAATAGATCGGAAGAGCGTCGTGTAGGGAAAGAGTGTCTTCGCCTGTG
>CALCCV010000507.1 GCA_937900305.1 uncultured Pseudobdellovibrionaceae bacterium
TCAAAGCTGGCCAATTCAACATGCAGGCTTGGTTAAAAATGGATTTGCAAAACCGACCTTACCTCAACATGCTTCAGTCCAAAAGCTTCCCCAACGCCACCTTTGTGACTGACGGTGAACGACAGGCTGAAAAACGTCTTTTACAAACAGTTTTAAATCGAAAATTTACGGCTGAAAAAAGTCGTCTCATCCAAGAACTCGAAAGGATTTTTGCATTTGCAAACTTAGCGCTTTCGGCAACGTCATCAGAACTTCCAAAAATTACCAAACTGCCGACTCAAGAGGAGCTCTTGAGCTCCGGTCTGGAGATGTGGCCCGTTAACGACGGAGAAGATTGGTTGGACGAACTTGGTCATCACGTGTTTATAGGGGAGAGTCAATGTCGCGCCAGCGCACCTTCACCATCCAAATAGTTTGCGCCATCAGCTTCATCGGATCTACCGTTTTGCAGTCTCGATCTGTTGCACAGGCTCCCCTGTTTGACACCTCGGGATTTGCACCCGGCGTGGAGGCCGGAAAATCAAAAACGTCTTCGCTGCCCCTGAAACCCGACGGAGCAAGTGGTGCCGAAGCCGCCTTCGAAAAACCGGATGTGGAAACATTAAAGAGTCGCGTAGTTTCGTTCAATTTGCTGGTCAAAAATGCTAGGAATCCCGAAGAAAAAGCCAAATTTCTAATTGGCCGTTGCCTCTTGCACATGCAAAAAGCGCAATACATTAACGCTCTACCTGTCGACGAAAAATCTCCCGTCGAAGACGAAGAGCTTCGAGAGGCCTATGCGGCCGCGACGAACGACGCAACCCTAGCTTTGCAAGAAAAAGCCGTCAGCAAAGGCACTAAATCCTATGCCTATTACTTACTGGGATTGGCCCAGCTGGGGTCTAACAAACGCAAAGATGCCATTAAATCTTTAGAAAGTTCGCTCAAAGAATTTCCTCGCGCTACTTATGCTGGCAACATTGTTATCTTCATCTCGGATCTTCACTATGAAAGAGAGGACTACCTAAAGTCAGTGTTGTTCTTGAATCAAAACATGTCCATCCTGCGAGAGCCCCAGAAGATTCTAGCTCAATATAAGATTGCGTTAGCTTATGGAGAAATGAAAGAATTTCCCATGGCAGAGGAAACCCTGCTCAATCTCTTAAAAAAATCCACATTAGGGGAGATGGCCCCAACGATCGTAAAAGAGCTGGCGGTCGTATCCGCCCGCATTCGAAATGAATCGGGACTGATTTCCCTCGCCAGCCAGGTCTTCCCGCTCGATTCAGAACGCCGAGCTGAGTTTTTATCCAGCGCGTACTCCCATCTTCAAAGGCAACAACCAAAAACCAATCACGGAACCATCTTTCAAAGTTTGATGAATTTGGCATCGGCACCTGAAAAACGGGTTCGCCTGTGGTTAGACGAAATTCGCAACACTCGACAAAACTATGCCAGTCGCCGACCTCTCGCGAATTTTCAATCAATTTCCCTAGAGTTTGGACGCATGAAGGAAGCTGAAACAACGGCGATCCTCGCAAGCCTGGGAGAGGCCCTCAACCTGGAATGCGATTTTCTCATTCGTAGTTACGTCGACACCTTTACGGGGAAAACCCCAAACAAAGAAGGCCTTTCGAGCCTTGAAATGACTTCATCCCTGCAATCCTTTTTTAAATTTACCGAAAAGAATTTCCCCAACGCCAAAAATCGCCAACAAATGTTTGGCATGTGGCTGGGTGTCTGCTCTGAACAAAACGATCAACTCTGCGTGCGAAATGTGAGTCAGAAAATACTCGCTGAACCTGGGTTGAAGGGAATCCATGCCCAAGCCATCGACGCAAAAATCTTGGCGCTGAAGGTTCTGCAAAGCAAAGACAGAACCACATATATGCCTGAACTTAAAAGTTCGCTTGAGGAGTATGTGCAAAACCCGAACGCGTCCAAATGGATCGAGTTTGCCGGCTACCTCGCCGATGTCTATATTCTTGAAAAAAAATTCGACAGGGCCCTTCAGCTCTTGGCGAAAGCAAACTCAATCGATCACAGCGAAAACTCTTTTTTTCGTCTGCAATCGGCGCGCTTTTTGGCCGGACAATACAAAGACGTCGTGAACGACAAAATTCCAGACGGCACACCGTCTTCACCAAGATTGGCAGCGTTGGTCCGAGAAGCCTCACTTAAACTCGCAGCCGAAGCCGGCGACAGCGATAAAAACTTTGGTGATTACGAAGCCAATATCAATCGATTTCTATCACTCAATGCCGACGAAGGAAAAAGCAAAGCCGTTCTGGACGACTACATCCAGCGATTGATCGACAAAAATGAAATACAAAAAGCTTATTTAAAGGCCAAGGATCTCGACGTTGGCAAACGGCGAAGCCTGTCTCCAACGCTCCAAAAACTCTCGCTGCGACTCATGCAAGAGGGTTACTTTTCGCAAGCCAAGCAGCTGCTCTATGACGGAAATACTTTGCTCAGTCCCGCTGCCTTAAACGAAGCCCTGTTTTCCAGAATTGGCGCTGGCGAGCCGGTCTCGCCAAAAGAACTTGTGAATCTAGGGGGAACCGAACGCAATTACCTGATTGGTGTTTTAGCACTCACCCGACCCAAGATCGTCGTCCAACTGATGAAACTCAACCTACCCCTTAGCAAAGTGGATCGCACCTTAGGATTTTTAGCGAATAAAATCGACCAAAACACCGAAACTCCATCCGTTGACGACAAACAAGGTCGGACAATGGCCAGCCTCGCACCCAAAGAGTCGGCGTCCCTCACCGCCTTTAAAAAATTATCAGCGCAAATTGACTTTCCGGCGCCGGAAGCTGGAGGCACGGAAGCCTCTGCAAAATTAGCGAAAGCCGTTGGTGCAGTCCGAAAATTGCGAGCGCAGGTCACTCCATCGTTGAGCGGGCAAACGCCTATCAATCAGGTTGAAGTTTTAAGAATCGCCATTCGCATTGAAGAGCAAGCAGCCGCCGCCATCGAAAAATCGCCAGTTCCAGCAAACTTCGCCGGTGAACAGAAATTAAAATATCTTCAGAAACTCAATTCACTCGCTAACGAATTCAGAGATCAAGGAAAGGAACTTCGCAAGATCCTTTCCAGTCTCGACAGTTCAGGCGAGCTCAGTGCTGCGTCCGCCGACTCAAAAGGACAAATGCCGCTCATCAACCTGACGCTTTGGCCATGGCCCCCACATCCACTTCAAGAGAGACTCGTGCGAATGGTTCAAGAGGGCAACCGAGCCGGCGCAATCATCATGCTAGACTTGAATCGTGCCGCCAAAAACACGGGAAACGCTGGCAAGCCGCTGAGCGACACTGAATACTACCAATTTCGCACGGGGGTGTTGTTAGCGGGATCTGACAATCGGCCGCTGGCAAATTTTGTACAAAAGGAACTGCGGTCGCAAAACCAGATGGACATTCTGAAGACGTGGAGAGAATTGTGAAACCAAGATTTCTTGCTCCGCTATATATGCCGTCAGCCAAATTCTTTGGACTGGCATTTTTTTCGACTCTTGTATTGCTCGCGCAATCCCCTTTGGCGCAAGTTCCGGCCCGCACGCGTGCAACCGGCCTGAAGCGGCCGGCTGCCAAAGCAGCGGCCCCTCTGCCTCCGCCCGCCGTGCCGCCGCCAGCTTCCGAAGCATCGGCGAACAATCCTGAAAATATCAATTTTGAAGGTGAAGTCATTGAGGGCGAGCAAGGAATTCCTACCTTACTTCAGGACTTTGACGCTCAGGGAGCGACTTTGGATTTAATTGTTCTCAAAAGAGCGGACTTCAATGACTCATACAATGGAAAGATTGATTTGCCATTTCGCTATCAATCCAGTCGCACTGAAAAGGAACATTGACGTTGCGATTTATCACAATTGCTCGCAATCAATTTGATTTGGTTTCTTTACCGATGGATCGCCCCGTCATCACGGTCGGTCGATCAACGTTGTGCGAAGCTGTCTTGCGAGTTCCGAATATCAAGCCTTTTCAATATGTACTCACTTGGCAAGGCACGGGATCATTCAATCCTTACCAAGGCGATTGGCTCCTGGTCGACCTTTCGCACAACAAAATGGACCATTGGTCGACCAAAGAAGATGTTTTATCAAATCTAAAAAGTTTCACGGGAACTCGGATCGCCGGATCAAAACCTTTTTTACTGAATGACCTGAAGTTTTCAATTTCCGAAGAGGAATTTTTATCCCCTGATTTCAATAGTCCGGTTCGTCGCGAGCTCCTCGGTTCTCTGCAAAACCACTCGGACATGGCAATGACCCAAGCGCACTCGAAACGAAAACGAGAACTCGAAGTTATCACCCTCGATGCCCACACCGACCAGCTTCGACATCTTTCTCACCTCCCCTTCCAATCCTCCAGCGTCAGACTGCCAGAGCACGCTGATTTCCGGGTGAAATGGGAAAGCACCACCGTCGCCAACGTGCAAGTTCCCGCTGGCAATGGGGCCGAAATGAAAATCAACAATGAGGCCCAAAAACTTCTGACTCGAAAATGGGTTCCGGTCAAAATTCAAGACACCTTGAGCGTAAAAATTGGCGATGAGAGATTTATTTTTCGATTGGTTCCTTCGCAAGGCCATCACATCGCCGCCCGAAATTTAAAATACGGAACAACCTTCGCATCCATTTTTCTGAGTTGTTTGATTTTGTTTTTCTACGCCAATTCGCTCGTTTCAACCTCTTCGGTCGATTTACAGCCGCCCCCCCCCGCTCGCCGAATTGCCGAAATCGAATTGCCCGCCGTGGAACTAGCCACGCAACCTCCGCCCCCGCCAGTCATGAAGCTCGTCGCAGTAGCAAAGCCCCCGCCTCCAGTAGCCGTACCCGAGGTGAAGCCAGCGCCCATTTCGCAAAAATCCGCGCCCCCACTAAACCTGGCTCCGAGAGTTGCCAAAGTTTCTCCACCGAAAGCCCGAATTTCGAAAAGTACAAAATCTAGAATGCCGACTTCGGCGCCGACCCAGTCTCAACCCGCGCAAGTCCCGCAGGAGAATCTCTTTGATGCACTAGGGGACGCGGGAACTGAGTCCGCAGTGCGGGTCAATGCCGATGAAATTTTGCAGCAACAGAGTCGAGACCAGTCCAAAAAAAATGATGAAATTTTTCCTGAAGCAGATCTTGAGAGCGCTCTCTACAAACGAACGATTCCCAAACGCAAAAGTCTCCGGGATATGGCGTCAGATATAACAGCTGATCGAGCCAACGAAGCTTTTCTCGGTAACGACAATTTAGGCAAAGCCCCCAGTGGAAAACGGGGATTGCAAAAAAATTTGGCGGCATTTGCTGGGGGGCTTAGCGCCGGTGGAGGAGCCGACGTGGATCTTCAACAAGGAATGGCTTCGGGTGGTCTCGACCGCGAAACTGTGCTAGCGCAATTGATGAAAAGGCGGTCTGAAATCAAAGGCTGCTATGACACGGCCCTCGCGTTGAATTCAAAAATTTCGGGCAAGGTCACTTTCCGATGGTTGATTTCTGGATCAGGGAAAGTCAGTTCGGTTCAACTCATTAAATCTCAGGCCCAAGCCCCGACTCTCGAAGACTGCGTGAAAGCGGTTTTGCAGAGCCTTAAATTCCCGGCGGCAGCGAATGATCGGCCCACGACGGTGGACTATCCATTCATCTTTAAGAAAAAGTAAACGTTCAAAACACCTCTGTTATAAAAAAATAAAAATGCAAAAGTCTGGTCAGCGCGGTGGCGCTTTTTGGAATAGCCCTCTCTTCATCGTCGTCACAAAACGTCTCAGCATGAGAATGCACTGCCCGATCAGCCACTTACAGAAATGCGTGAGACAGGTACGAATGTTGATATATCTCCTTTTGTAGAAATAAAAGCGAGGTCATCAAATGTTGTTATCTGGATTATTGAAAAAGCTATTTGCGTCTCAAATCAAGACAGGTTTTTTTCTGACGTTGATCTTTATGCTCCCTCTGATTCAGGGTTGCACGCCGGTGAAATTTTCATCCGACTCGACTCAACCCATCGGCGTAGACCCCACAGGTTCTGGAAATCCCACAGATCCAAACAACCCAAATGATCCAAACAACCCAAATCCGAATAATCCACCTCCCGTCGACGCCGATGACGATCACGCCACAGACACGGACACTGACGGCGACCCAATGACCGATGAGGATCCAGGCACCGATAGCGACACTCCGACAGACGATGACGATCACAACACCGATACAGACACTGACGGTGACCCGATGACCGATGAAGATCCAGGCACCGACGGTGACACTCCGACGGACGACGACGATCACAACACCGATACAGACACTGACGGTGACCCGATGACCGATGAAGATCCAGGCACCGATGGAGACGGCGGAGAAAAAACGCCAACTGGCAGCCTAAAGATCAACGACGGCCAGGCCTATACGACTTCCGAAAATGTCATCTTGAAGTTGCAATATGTCGACGCGCAATCGATGTACATCACCAATCAAGCTCAATGTTCTGCCGGAGGCGAATGGCTCCCGGTCAATGCAAGCAAAGCTTGGGTGCTTGCGCAGACCAATTCACCGGCGAAAGTCTTTGTGAAATATCGCAATGTTGCCAAAGAATCCTCGTGTATCGAAGCCAGCATTTTGCACGACAATCTTCCACCGCAAGTGACGGTGACACAGTCCCCACCCGCGTTTACAAAATCGCAGACGGCGATCGTTGCTTTTACAAGTACAGACTCAGGATCTGGCGTCGATAAAAACTTGTGCAAAGGTGGCCAGGCCCAATCGCTAATAGAATGCCAAAGCCCCATTTCACTTGCGAATTTGCCAGAAGGACCTCACTCTCTGCAAGTTTCGGCCACAGACAAAGCTGGCAATCAGTCGAATCCAGAACTGGTCAGTTGGATCGTGGATTTGACACCACCAACGGTGACGTTCCAAAAAACACCTCCTAAGACGACGTCCTCCACAAATGCTGACTTTGAATTTAAAGGACACGACAACTATTCAACAGATCTCGTGTACACTTGCCACTTAGATCAAGTTCAAAAGGTTCCTTGCACACCAATTCTCAACTTCCCTGTAACGAGCGGCCCTCACACATTTACGGTGACGGCGCAAGATCAAGCCGGAAACACTTCGACACCGGCAACTTACACTTGGACTGTCGATGACGCTGTTCCTGGGGTTCCGTCAGTGACGATCACTGAACACCCACCAGCTTTAACGAATCAAGTTAGCTCTCGGTTTGTGTTCATCAGTGTAAATCCGCAACAACCCATTTCTAGCTATATCTGTCAGATCAACGCTTCCGCCTTTGCTCCTTGCTCGAGTCCCTACCTCACATCGCAAGTCACGGAAGGAGTGAACAAGTTTCAAGTGATCGGCAAAACCGCGGCGGGCAAATCCTCCTCCCCAGCCACTTACCAGTGGACCTTAGATTTAACTCCACCGGTCGTGATGATCACCCAAAAGCCGCTGCCCCAAACACCGAGCCCAAATGCCGAGATCGGCTTTGTCGTGACCGACAACTCTGGCGGCGTAACAAAAAGTGAATGTCGAATTGATCAAGAAGCGTTTGGGCCATGTGTAAGTCCCAAGTCTTACACCTCCCTTGTCCCGGGTCCTCACACTTTCTCGGTCAAAGCCAGCGACGAAGCCGGAAATGTGTCACAGCCCGTAAGTTACACGTGGAATATCACAACTGCTTTACCAACGGTTCAGATCCTTTCCGGCCCGGCTCCTTTCACAAACCAATCTGCAGCTTCGTTTGTTGTTGAAGGTCACGATGGACTGGGACAACCAATTCAAAAATTTGTCTGCGCTGTTGATAGCACCACAGCTTTTGCACCGTGCACGTCTCAACCAAGCTTTTCAGGACTTAGCGAAGGACCTCATGTATTCAACGTGAAATCTATCGATGCCTTTGGCCAAATGTCGGCCCCGGCCGCACACTCGTGGGTCATCGACGTCACTCCACCGCTCATCACATTTCCATCGGTGCCACCTTCGCCAATGAGTCGTCTCAATGCCGCCGAAGTGGAATTCTCGGTCACTGACTCTGGTTCTGGATTGGTTGAAAACAGCTTGATGTGCGGTTTTGACGGAGTGAAAGTCCTCTGCCCCGCTCTCGGAGAAAAGTCTTCAACTGCGCCGCAAACCCTTGGCCAACATAGCTTTGAATACATAGCCATGGATCGAGCTGGGAACTCAGCGAAAAAATCTATAACTTGGATCACCGAGAACACTCTCCAATATCCACCACTGGATAAAATCGCTTCCATTGCCTACGAAGATCTTTTCCCTAGTGCGGGAGACGCGGATTACAATGATTTCGTGACTAACTTTAAAATTGTCGAGACTGTGAATTCGAACAATCAAGTGTCCCGCATTTTGATCGACGTCATTCCGCGCGCAGCCGGAGCTCGATTTGACTCGAAGCTGATACTCTCGCTAGATGGGAAAAAAGATTTGCCGTCCAATATAAAAAATCAGACCGCCCCGCTCTTTAAAGGCGCAGCATCGGTGAAGCTAACTCGCTTCGATGACCTCGGGCGAATTTTGGAAGTTCGCGAAAATCATCCGATTGAAAAAGATCTCGAGATTTTTTCAACTACCCACGGAACATTTGGTCGTCCAAAAGACTCTGCGATCAACTCAGATCCAGACAAACCCTATTACAAGCCGGTCCGAAAGATTCGCGTTGAAATCGTGCTCGCAAATCCAGAACTCAACCCCGTCGAAGGCCGCACCCAGGTAGATCTCAGTAAGTTTCGAATGATCCTCCATGTGATCAATACGGGTTATGACATCGACATCATCAACGTTTCAAAACAGATCGATAAAAATGGATTTCCATTTGGCTTCGTGATCCCAACCAACTGGCGCTGGCCGGTCGAATCCAAGCACATCGACAAAGGTTATCCAAACTTTCCAGCCTACAGAAAATATTTGATCGAGTCGTTGGACAATCCCAATGCGCAGGCGCCGAAACAGGTCAAACAGTGGTACAGATATCCCAAAGCAGGCTCTAAAGACTTATACACTCCTTAAAATGGCTCACAGTTAATGAACCATTGATAGAAGCTTTGACTTCGGGCGCTGTTTTTAAACCGCGCCCGATCTCTTTTCAACCCATCGAGTTTATCAGGCCGTAAAACAGCGCAGTGGAGTCCCTGAATTGTCACCCTGTCTGAGTTTTAGTCAGAAGATCGCCAGCTGACTGCGTTTTAGCCAGTCGTCGGGGTTTTTGACAGACGGCACCCACCTTGCAGTCAAACCTACCAGTTGAGTCCCAATGACGAAACGAATCTCAAACGGTACGTAAAGGCGAGGTAATTAAAATGGCTGACGGTGGTGTCTTTGTTACGATTTCGCACATGTTCAAAGAGGGTGGCTTTTGGATGTATCCAATTCTTGGAGTCCAAATTGTTTCGATGGCCATCATCGCTGAACGCGTTTTTACACTTTTTATCAAACGCAAACTTGGGCAAGAGCGATCAGCCCGTGCTTTTGAAGGCGAAATTCGCCGAGGTCAACTCGAGTCGGTGATCGACAAAGCTAAATCAGGCTTATCTAACACCGCTCTCGGGTCCGCTATCCAGGTCGGCGCCCAAGCTGCGATTAGCTTCGGTGGCCGCGAAGAAATTCAAGCTAAGATGGATCACGTCATTACCAAAGAACAAAGTCGTCTTGAAGACCGCACTGAGTTTTTGGCGATGCTCGGAAACGTGGCCACGTTGATGGGCCTTTTGGGAACTATCGTCGGTATGATTCGATCGTTCGCTTCGATTGCCCAAGCTGACGAAATGGCAAAAGCAACTTTGCTATCGGCCGGTATCGCCGAAGCCATGAATGCCACCGCCTACGGTCTAGTGACCGCGATTCCGGCGCTGGTGATGTATTCAGTTTTGCAAAATCGCGCGTCGAAGCTGAGCCAGGATTTGATTCAAGGTGCAACCTACATTTTCAACTTATTGAGCTTTCACTGTGAGTCATTGCCGGTCCGCGCTTCGCGATCTAAAAAATCTAACTCCTTAGAGGTGTAAGATGATGACCGGTGGGAAACGCAAGGGTGACTTTGAGCTCAATCTGGTTCCGTTCATTGATATCTTGTCGACCTGCATCTGTTTTCTGCTCATGACCACCATGTGGGTGAATCTCAAGGGCCTGAACATGAAGCAAGCCGTGGGATCTGAAACCGATCCCAAGACGGCAGAGGCACCGCTGATCGAAGCCGAATTTAGTGACAAGGGCGATGTATTTTTTCGTTTGAAAAACGTCCCCAAGGTGTCAAAAACTTTGTTCAACTTTAGTGTTGGGCAAATTGCCGGAAAGCCAGATTGGCCCAAAGTTCGAGAGTACATTCTCGCGGCGAAGAGCGAAGCACCGACTTTAAAGGCCGCGATTATTTTACCAAAAGCGGGTTCAAAGTACGAAAACTTGATGGAGTTGATGGGACTTTTCAAGGAGCAAGAGCTCGTCCAAGTCGGTATCGCACCCATCTAGTGCCAGTGAATTGCCCGTGAATCTAAAGTTCGGGACCAACATTGCAAAGAATTTAAATTTGCCAAAATGGGATCGCAATCAAGGGAGAAGTCATGTCGTCGTTTAAACATTCAGCCATTTCACAAACCGCATTCTCGACGCCAATCGGTTCACATTCTCTCTTGCGCCCCGTGGGCACAAGGCCCCGCAGAAAAGGCACGCCTGGACTTCTCCTCACAAGTCTAGTGGATTCGTTTTCAATTTTGGTTATCTTCCTCATTATGAACTCGTCCAATGCCTACCAAATTAAACTCGATTCAAAAATTAAACTTCCCGCGGCTCTGGCCGGCCACACCCTAGAAAAATCGCCGGTCATTAAAATTCGTGATGCCCGATTTTATCTCAACGACGAAGAGATCACTGCCGCCAACTTGGTCACCCGGCTGGGCGAGCTTTTTCCACCCGAGGCGAAAACTGACGATAGCACGGTGAAGCCGTCATTGATCGTTCTCGCTGACAAGAACCTCGAATTCTCCGTTTTGAATCCCCTGATCATCGCCGCCTCTACAGCTGGAATCCACGAATTGAAGTTCGCGGTTGTCCACCGAAAATAATCTGCCCTCAATGTGAAAAGCTCCTCCGTTTCATTGTTTTTGCGTGCCTCCACGTCCTCTTCTGTACTATTCCTTAGAGGAGTGAAAAAGCTCCTCTACAGAGCGAGCGAGAGGGATGTAAATGGATCACCGCAAAGAACTGAAAACCACGAGTTTGAATGCCTTCGTATTGGTGTTCTCCGGAATACTGTCAATCAACAGTGTTATTCTCTACAACTCGTTTCAAGATGTAGCCCAACAAGAAAAGTATTTCAACCAAACCGCCGAAGTGAAATCTTTGCTAGATTTGGTCTTGATGGAAACCATCAATGGCGAGACGGGGCATCGCGGTTTTTTGTTGACCCACAAAACCGAATTTTTAGATCCCTACAAACAGGCCACTATTGAAGCCAATCGCCACCTTGCCACCTTACACACTCTTTTGACAGATCCTTCCGACCTAAAGTCCTTGGTCGATCTCGACACCGAAGTGAAAAAACGTTTTGCGATTTTCGACCGATCCATCGCTGCCGCCCTTGAACGCTCAGGCGATGCCTCTCAAAATGGGAACATCGTGATCCCATCGAGTGTCATTTTGGCGATGGAGCAAGGCAAGCGCAGCATGGATGTCATCCGCTCGCAGACGGCCCAAATGCGAGGTCATCAAGATCAACTCTCCGAAGATCGCCGAGAAGATGCGCAAGGGAGCCAGCGAATCTTCCTCCTCGCGTTGGCACTCACCACCCTACTCTCGTTGATCGTCGTTGCCTGGGCCTACAAGAAGCTTCGCCAAGTCCACTTAGACTCTCTTGCTAGAACAGCGCAAAAAACTCACGAGTCTTGGAAGAAATCCAAAACCGCCAGCCTCATGCAAGAGGCCCAGGACGAAAAAGGTTTGAGCACGGTTTCCCAATCCGTTTTGAATCAAATGGCGACTCTCGCAGAATCCCTCACCGGCAATCTTTATGTGATAGATGAGTTCGGCCACTTGAAATGTCTAGCTCGATTTGCACCAATGGACCCTACTCCCCGCGATCTGCGCGAGTCCGGCAATGACAGCAACTGGGACCAACATGTAGGTTTAGTGGGCGAGACATTGCGCCAATCCGAACCGAAGTTTTTTCAAAATCTTCCCAAATCTTACTTGCAAGTTAAATCATCCTTAGGCTCCGCCACCACAACCTCACTCACACTGATTCCGCTTTATTACCAAAACCGAGCCGTCGGCATTGTTGAACTAGGATCCTTTTCCGAAGTTTCACCGGCGGCCAAAGAGGTTCTGAGCGAATTGTCCGTCGCTGCCGCGCAAGTGGTACAGGCGGCCCGCTCCCGGGATCAGCTGCAAAATCTATTAGAAAAAACTCAACAGCAGGCGATTGAATTGCAGGCCCAGCAAGAAGAGCTGCGAACCAACAACGAAGAGCTTGAACAGCAGGCCCGCGCCCTCGAAAGCCAGCAAGAGTATATGAATCTGAAAAACCGCGAACTGGAACAGGCCCGACGGGACCTTGAAGGCAAAGCGCAGGCTCTAACTCAGACCAGTCACTACAAGTCGGAATTCTTAGCCAAAATGTCTCACGAATTGCGCACACCACTGAACAGTCTTCTGATTCTGGCGAGTCTGCTCACCGAAAACAAGAGTGGCAACCTGACAGACCAGCAGCGCGAGTTTGCCAGGTCCATTCACTCGGCAGGCTCAGACCTTCTCAATCTCATCAATGACATTTTGGATTTGTCGAAAATTGAAGCTCGTAAAATGGCTCTCCGCCCAGAAACTTTTTCGGTGCGTTCTTTGCTCGACGGCCTGGTCTCTTCATTTTCAGCGCAAGCCCAAGCAAAAAATTTAAGCTTGAACGTGGATCTCGCCGATGGAAATGGAAATGAAATTCTGCAAACAGACCGGATGCGCCTGGAACAGATTCTCAAAAACTTTCTCTCTAACGCCTTAAAATTCACCGAAACCGGTCACATCACCCTTTCGGCGAAAACGCCGTCGGGCGCGAGCAAAGATCCAAAAATTGTGATCTCAGTTGAGGACACAGGCATTGGTGTGCCCGAAGATAAAAAAGATCTGATCTTCGAAGCCTTCGAGCAGGCCGACACCTCGGTCAGCCGAAAATTCGGTGGTACCGGCCTGGGGCTCACCATTTCTCGAGAGCTCGCGAGTCTGTTAGGTGGCCAAATCCATCTTGAATCTCACGAAGGCCAGGGCAGTCGGTTTTCTGTCACTCTTCCTATGTCTATCAAGATTGAAAGGGCAGAGTCCGATTTTGCAGAACCAACCTCCCCTTCGTCAAATCGCGCCACCGGGGACCGCGACGAGAGCAGCTGGTACAGTCGATCCAACTTGGGAGAGAACACCTCGGACTTAGATGGCAACAGCCATGGCGGCTTATCGACAGATCGAAATTATTCTCCTAAACAGAAAGCTC
>CALCCV010000508.1 GCA_937900305.1 uncultured Pseudobdellovibrionaceae bacterium
GCCGGGTTGTATTTGAGGATCTCAACTGTGAAGTGGTCGGTCAGCTCTGGTTTGTCCCACTCGAGTTTGCGGACAAATTCATTCTCGGGAGTTTGAATTTTGAGGGCCGCCAGAGGCGCTGCGAGAAGAGTAAAAAATATTTCTGAATCTTTTTCGCTCTCGACTTCGATAGCGGCCGTTGCTCGCACGAGTGCTTTGTAGGTTCGGGCGACAGGAAGGTCTAGATCGACCGAATTTTTTGTCACACGCTCTTGGTAAACTTTTTCATTTCTATCGTTGTAGACCGTCATGGTGTAAGATTGGGCTCCAGGGACCGCGTCCCAGGTCAGTTTGACGGATTTTGATTTTTCTTCGCCTGTTTTTAACGTGGCGTTATTGGTTGGTGATTTCCAGACAACGGGATCGAGGCCGACGATGAAGTCTGAATATTCACTCCAATCTCCAGGAACGTTTCGACTATCTTTTGCCCGGAGGCGCATGAGATACTTTCCTGGACTAAGCTTGCCCTGCCACACATTTGTTGTCGTTTTGAAATTATAGAGTTTGTCTCCACCGACAACCTTTACGACCTTTAGTTCAATTTCGTAACTGTTGGCCCCGTCGATTGCATCCCATTCAAAATCCACGGCGCGGCGATAGGTCGCTAAATCGAAAGCCACTGCCGAAAATGTGAAAATTAAATTCAAGAATACAATCAATGTCCACGTCATCAGTTCACCTTGATCTTCTTCAGTGAAGGCGCCTTGAGTCCGCTTTTATCTGGCACAACAATTTTTTTGGTGGTGGGATCCATGCTGGATCTGCCGTATTGATCCACCGAAACGAGTCTGGCCGTGTAATCTCCTGGCAGAAGTTCTTTTAACGAGTGGCTGGTGCTCGTCAGTTTTCTTTTTTGAATTTCTTTGCCATCCTTCATCAATATGAAGATGTATTCCTTTGCTCCGTCGACCCGACTCCAGCCCAACTGGGCTTGGCCATCCAGGGCAGCAATGAATTCAGAATTGCCACCTTCCCAGTGCGGAGATTTCAACAAAGGCAAAATTGTGCTTTCGAAAGACTTTGGGTCACTCTTGCCCAGAACTTTGCCATCTTTGCCAATAGCTTCAATAGAGGCCATGTAGCGACCAGCTCGATTGAGTTTGGCTTTGGTTGTCGGTGTCTGGCTTTCAATTTGGACTGGTGAATCGGTAGGATTCGATTCATTTTTTAAGATGATTCGGTAGCTGGCGATGTCTTCTGGGCGGTTTGAGGCCCAGCTCAAATCCAGCGTGGGTTTTTCGATGTACATCTGCCGAAGGGAATCATCAGGCACAGTCCACTGGATTGCCAATGGAGGGGTTGGTGACGGCGGACGCAGAGGCAGAGGTTTTTCTTCAACTGGTTTGGCTTCTTCTTTTGTCAGAGTGAACGAGTTGATTCGACCCATGAAAGGTTGTTTCGAATCAGCGTAGTAGGCCGAAAGGCGCCAAAAGTAAACTCCTGGCGCCAGGGCTGGCGTGATCAAGCCTTCGGAGCCAGTCACTGTTTTTTCAAAAAGACGTTTTGAGAGCGTCGGATCTTGGGAAAGTTCGACGACAATTCTGGGTTTCAATTCACCGCTTTGCCATTGAAGGTGAATGGGTGTCTTCGCATCTGTCGCTTTCACATTCGCCTGGTGAAATGGAAAAACCACAGTGGGAGGAAAGCGCGGGGCCCACTCGGATCGAAAGACATTGCTTTCTCCAATCACCTTCTGCGAACCTGGATCAATAGCAATAAGTTGCTGGCAAAAACTTATCAACAGGCGCTCAGTAAAATAAATCAGCAAGGAACAATTGCAGATAGCCAAATCAAAGCCTTAGTTATGCGCAGTCTATTTGAGATAAAATATGCCAGGGACATTAATGACGCTCTGCAAGGCATTTGGTATGATAAGCATGGAAGCATAACTATGCCAGTAAGCGAAAGGATTAAATGCCAAATAGATGCTAGCAGAATAGCAAGAATGAGCTCCTATCTCATGGAGCAGCATATAGCGCAGAAGCCAGAGCAGACGCTAAACCCTTCAGAGCTTGTCGGTAAAGCTATCCGGGCTTCTCTCCAAACCTATCAAACTAGAGAAGAGGAAATAGCACGGCTCCTTGCTGACCCTAAATTGCAAGAACTTGCACAAGCTAAATACGGCAAAAAGCTGCAGCGCTCGGTAGCCGAGCAATTAGTTGATGCTATCTGGCAAGGTTATAGCATTAGTTCAAAGCAAATCACCGATAGATCGGAAGAGCGTCGTGTAG
>CALCCV010000509.1 GCA_937900305.1 uncultured Pseudobdellovibrionaceae bacterium
GGGTTGGCACTTCTCGCTTTTCAACTCCTCCGCCCGTCTTTTGAAAAAAACCATGACTCTTTTTGACGAGCACCGGAACATTATTCTGAGTCTGCGTATTGAATTCAAATGCGTCGGCGTCCAGCTCGCCACTCACCAATCCCTCGCCCACGCCCCACACGGAACTCACCACCACGGTGTCTTGATCCAATGGCCGAATGGGATTTTTAGAAAATGCGACACCACTCACTTCAGGATCTATCATCTTTTGAACGACAACGCCCATCTGCAACCGAGAAACTCCGAGGCCCTTTTCTTGGCGGTAGGCCAATGCTCGTTCAGAGTAGGCCGACGCCCAACACTTCAAGATGGCCATCTCCAAATCAGCCGCTGATTTTTGAAAAAGAAAACTTGAAAACTGACCCGCAAATGAATGATCAGCAGAGTCTTCATCCAAACCACTGCTTCGAACCGCGAAAAAACCATCTCCCAATTGCGCAAGGGCATCCGTTAACTCAGTTCGCAATTCTGACGACAGCGCTCCCGAAAGAAAAATAGATTCGATTCGAAAAGACGCTTCTTTTGCAGTCTCATTTTTTAAGATGGTGAGTTGGTCTCCGAGTCCATGAAGAAGTGCGAAACTTTCCAACGCCTGACTGGATAAAACAAAAAAATCGGGAACTGCAATTTTAAGATCTGAGAGCCGGCGAAGATTGAGGGCCTTGCCGCCCCCGCTGCGCAGAAAATCTTCAAAGGGATCACGATCTGGAAACAAAATCAAATTCACAAATCCCCCGTTGCGAGACCAATCCAGATGTGAGCCACTAGGGACACTGACACCATGGCCTCGACGACCTTAAATTTTTCAGGCTTAAACAGAATCAACAAAGCACTGGCCGCCGCCAATCCTTCGATGACATAAATCCAGGGCGCGACTTCGAGATGATAGGCTGCCGTCGCCGCCAGTCCCTGCAATGCCACAACCATAAAAAACGTGAGGCTTCGCCCATAAACAGTCAGGTACGTTTTTAAAATCAATGGCGCTTTTGGATCTAATTTTCGACCCACTTCATAGCTAAAAAAAGACCCCAGAACGGCCACACCATAAAGCACAGCTGAAAAGGAATATCCCTCCTCATTTCCGAAACAGGCAATCGCAAAACAACTGATGGGCAATAAGATGATTTGGTGGCTGCAAGCGTACAAAAGCGGAAAATTCTGCAGGCGAGCCCCGATGTAAAACTCTTTGTACATCGCCCAAAGATAAAACCAAAATAACAGATAAAAAAGCGCTGCTGGCGTACCGGCTAAGGCCAAAACTAAGGGTGAACCCAACAGCAATCCGCCCAGCCACAGACGATCAATCATTTGTTGAAATTCGATGGGCTCAAAAAGTCCTCTCGGTAGCGGCCGGGTTGGGTGCGCCACTTGGTCTTTTTTAAAATCTTTGAACTCATCCATCATCCGCAGCAAAAAGAAAAATAAAAAAATCGCACCGAAGGCAACCGCTGCATTCATTAAATAGGGCACTTTCACGAAGTTCCGAATCTTTTGGCCATCATTGAAATCTCGAAAGGCCAAGGCGAATCCTGAAACCACATATCCTGCACACAATAAAACATACACCGGGAACGGAAACCGCTCTTTGAAATAAGCCAACCACCGACTCATCGATCACCCCGTGATCTGGGACGATCAATTCGAGCCCGGTGACGAGAATCCCGTCGAATCCGGCAATTCACAACCCCGCACAGTTCTGGAAATGCACGCAGCAATTCCAACTTGTGCGGCTTCAAGCCTTCACCGAACAATTTGAGTCCCTCGCTGTCTCGGTGAACAAAACTTTGACTGGATTGAAGGTGAGAATAAATTTTTTGTTCGATTTGAAATTCGTCCCATCTTTGCTGCTCTCGGCCCGCATAAAACCACAACTCGCCATCGGCTCGTATCCGATCGCCCATATTGTGCCACACACGCCCCTCCTCATCTTTTTTTTTCGCTTTCGCATTTTCATCGCGAGCCCCCAGATAAAATGGAGCCACATGATCGCCTGTCACCCACACCGTATCGGCAGTGAGTTCGGACCGAATTTGCGGAACCACCTTTCCCAAACACAAGGTTTGAAAAAATCCTTGGGATCGCGAAATCTCAACGGCGCGCCGAGCATCGCCCACAGCCACTGGTTCGGCCTCGCTGCTGCCATAGATGTGTGTGAACTCGCAATCGGACCATTGCTCAAAGGCATTTTCGAAAATTCCACAATCTGTCAACGCCCCACCCACGTGCACCGATTTAAGATCCGTAAAGAGCCCACTGTTACAAATGCGTCGGAGAAAGGCCGGTCCACAGGTCGAAGTTTCTGGTTGAAGCTTGGTTGGCAGAGCGTCCAAATGATTCAAGATATCTGGAGTCCAACGGCTCGGAACCAACAAACTGGCGCGGCCCATAGCCAGATTGGCCAAGGCAAAATTCGCGAAGATGCAAAGATCGGGTCGCGTGAATTTTGAAAGGTGAAGGTTTTCATCCAGCGCCTTCAGCTGTTTTCGCAAATATCCGTGAGTTCGCACCACACCTTTGGGTTCCCCTGTCGTCCCCGAGGTGAACGTCAACAGCGCTGCTAAATCATCTGCCACGTCCACCACTGTCAAATTTAGGGGCATCGAGGGGTCGCTAGCTGTTCCCAGAGAAATTTTAAAAGGAATTTTGCGCAGCGATGAGGATCGCCAACTCCACAGCTGACCAAAAATCCCACTCAAAAAGTATTTCGGTTGAACCAGAGCCAAAATTTTTTCAATGCGCTCAACTTTCATCCATGGTTCCACAAAAATCACAGTCACACCCAAACCCATCAGCGCAAGGACTGCTGCGTACATTCGGGGCGACAGCGGCTCCACAAGCAAAGCTGCATCCCCCACGCTAGCGCCACTCGCACGTAGAGGACTTTGCAGTCTCGCGGCGAGCTTAGAAAGTTCAGCGAAGGTGACAGTTTCACCTTTGCACCACAGCGCCAACTCATTCGGTTTTTCTTTTGCTTGCTCTGAAAAAAGATGAACCGCATTTTGCCATTTGGACATGAGCCATCTTTAGCCGTCTGGCTTCACTTGTCACTGATTCATCTTGTCATCTCGTGACCCTTAACTGATAATTTTTCCGTGGTCTCAAAAAAACCTTACTTTCAGGCTCTGAATTACACCATGGCGAATGAAGACACCTCGCTTGAATGCGCCATTTTATCGCAAAAAAATTTGCGGATCTTGGCTGTGAATGGGAGTGGCTCGCGAAGTTTGCCCCTCTTGAGTTGCCAGCCAAAAAGTTTGACCTGCGTGGACTTATCGCAGGAGCAACTTTGGCTTGCACAACTTCGGCGAGCCAGTTTGGCAAAATTTGAACACGCCGATTTTTTGAAATTTTAGATCGGAAGAGCACACGTCTGAACTCCAGTCACGGCT
>CALCCV010000510.1 GCA_937900305.1 uncultured Pseudobdellovibrionaceae bacterium
AGATCCTCAAGTTTAACGAACCCCATGGTCTTCAGAGCGTCCATCAAAGCTTGCATCTTGTTGGTGGCCTCTTGAAAAACTTGAATGGTGTAATTCCGCAACGTGCCGGAGGGGACATTGATCCCCTCGCCATCTGGCGTTCCGTAGCGATTGCTGACCAAGTTAAAAATGGAAACCAATTTGTTAATGACGTGAGGTGGAAATCTTTCATCGTCAGGCTTGCTTTGATCAAGCAGACGAATTCGTTTGTTCGCCTCGCGCAGATTTTCACTCATTGTTTTAATGATGGCGCGAACCCAGGCCGGCAATTGCTCCATCTGAATTTTTAAACCTGGATAGGGGAGAGCGATCACTTCAGCTTCTTTGGTGGCCTTGGCATTGGCCGATCGTGGCTTTTGATCGAATAAGGCCATTTCACCTAACATGGCGCCGGGGGCAAGCTCTGCCAACACGACTTCCGTGTTGCCCTTTGTTTTGGTGATCGCAATTGAACCGCTCTTCACGATGTACATATTGTCTGGTTGATCGTTCTCGCGAAAGAGGTAAGTGTCTTTCGCCAGTTTTTTCGCAATGGCCATGCCTCATTATGAATCGGGAAACCCCTGATGCACAAGCGATTCACGCTTCAGCGCAGGACTTTCGCCGAAAGTGACAAGGTATTACCTAGCCGAGACCGAGAGTTTTTATTTTTGACGAACTCTTGGAATTCTATCGTGATCCATAGACACAAAGTCCTCTCAATTTCGAATCATCGGGACTAAGATTTAATCGACAGGACGTTGGTCTAAGGATTGGGAGGTCAGATGTTGTCGTTTATGAAATCTCGAAGTCTCAAAGGTGTGGGAGCTCTTATTCTGTCAATTGGAGCGACGGGTTGTTCGCAATCGGACGGTGGTGGATCTGCGCCATTGGCTTCGGAGGAGCATCAAGTGACCGTGGTCACGGCAAATCCATTGACTCCGGCCCAGCAGAGCGCGGCCGCGAAACCCAAGGCGCCGGTGGATTTAAACAAGATGTTACCGCACAACGCGATTTGTACGCCGTGGCCTGATGGCGAGAGTGGCGATTGGCGCAATGGATTGAAGGCCAGTGTTCACTATCGTGCGCAAGGTCAGCCGCGCTGGTACACAGCGGGAGAATACATCACTAAGGGCACACCCAAATCCGGCACCGTATATGTTTCGGCATTGAATGTTCCGACTCGCATGTTTAGCGAAGGGTTTCAAACTGCCTCAGGCGAGCCCGTGAAAGACGAGCAAGGGACCAAACTCATCGAATATTTCGGTCTAGATTTTGAGAGTGACTTGGCTCTTCTCGACACCGATGAAGAAGGCGACTACGAGTTTTCGGTTCTTGCCGATGACGGCACTTTGGTGTCGATCCAAGATGGCACGGGAACCTGGAAAACTGTGATCAATAATGATGGAGATCATCCGACGAAAATGGGCTGTGCAACCGAGCGTGTTCGCTTGGAAAAACGCAAGCTTTACCCCATTCGGGTGAAGTACTACCAAGGTCCTCGCTATCACATCTCACTCATGCTGATGTGGAGAAAGGCGCCGGTGGGTCCAGTGGCCTTAGATCCTCTCTGCAATCAGGAAGGCAATGACAGATATTTTGATCCTGATCACGCCAGCGCCGTCAAGCCAGCCTATCAAGCGTTGTTAAGTCGAGGATGGAAGCCAATCCCAAGTCCAAACTTTTTACTTTCGGCCTACGACACCTTCAATATTTGCAATCCCACCGCGGGTCCCGAGATCACCGAATTTATGCTCTCTGAATTTTCAGGCAGCGATTTTACATTTTTGTGGGAAACCAATGAGCCCGCAACAACTCAGTTGAAAATCACAAATCTCGGAACGCAAGAGTCTTTTGTCACCCAAACGAACAACGAACTCGAAACCTTGCACTTTGCCACCGTCAGCGGTCTCAATGCGGCGTCGACCTATCTCATACAGCCAGTGTCACTCAATGAAAACTTGGGACTAACGGTTGGCGCAGGCCTTGTCATAAAAACTCGCTAGATTTGAAGCGAGCGAGAGTTTTCTGACCATGCCGATGGGAAGCTGGGCCGATAGGGCCCAAGGAACAGTTTTTTAAATTGATGTGTGTAAGCCAAATTCAGATTGATTCAGCTTTTCCGGACTGGTGTTTCTGGCGTCAAAACGAAACTTGGCCATTCGAGCGAGAAATAGAATTTTTCGCCCTACGGTCTTGCGATGGATCCGAACTCTGCGAGCGGCCCGACGCTGAGAGGGCCGCGAACTCCTCGCGACCTGCAATTTAGCCGTCGGTGCGATCAAATATCGGCGCGCACCTGGCTTTCAAATACAGCTAACGCCTGTGTCTGGTGGCGCCGGGTCTGCGATGGCGGTGGGGAAAATTTCTGCATTTTTTTTCATGGATTTCAATCAAGACGCATGGGTCGGCATTCCGGAGAGATGGTCATCTTTCCTTCGGTTTTGCTCAAGACTTCTTGGGGAGTGACATCGGGTGCGTGTTCGATCAAAACAAATCCTTGCGGTGTGATTTCGATCACACCCAGATCCGTCACGACTTTGTTGATGCATTTTTTTCCGGTGAGCGGCAGGCTGCACTTTTTGCGGAGTTTGGATTGGCCTTCTTTGTCTGCGTGTTGCATGGCCACGATCACTTTTTTGGCGCCGGCCACGAGGTCCATGGCGCCGCCCATTCCTTTGATCATTTTTCCGGGCACCATCCAGTTAGCGATGTTGCCTTCTTCGTCGACTTCCATGGCGCCGAGAATTGTCAAATCAATGTGGCCACCACGAATCATGGCGAAACTGTCAGCTGACGAAAAAAAAGACGCGCCTTTCAAAGTGGTGACAGTCTGTTTGCCGGCATTGATCAAATCAGGATCGACTTCGCTTTCGCGCGGGAAGGGGCCGACACCCAAAATCCCATTTTCACTCTGCAACATCACCGATAAATTCGGTGGTACAAAATTCGCCACCAGAGTGGGAATTCCGATTCCGAGATTCACGGTGAATCCATCTTCAACTTCTTGGGCAATGCGCTTGGCGATTTGATCTCGTGACAGTGGCATGGCGTAATCCCCTTATTTGCTCAAAGTTTTCTGTTCAATTCGTTTTTGGTAGTCGCGGCCTTGAAAAATCCGTTGCACATAGACTCCCGGCGTGTGGATTTGATCGGGATCTAATTCTCCAGCCGGAACCAACTCTTCAACTTCGGCGATGGTGACCCGACCAGCCGTCGCGGCCATTGGATTGAAATTACGGGCAGATTTGCGAAAGATCAAATTGCCAAAGGTGTCGCCCTTCCAAGCTTTCACTAATGCGAAATCACCTTTGATGCCTCGTTCGAGGACGTACTCGCGCCCATCGATCATGCGAGTCTCTTTGCCGTCGGCCACGGGAGTGCCCACTCCGGTGGGAGTGTAAAAAGCGGGAATTCCAGCGCCACCCGCCCGAATCCGTTCAGCCAATGTTCCTTGCGGGACAAATTCAACTTCCAATTCGCCCTTCATATAGAGCTGTTCGAAAAGTGCGTTTTCACCAACGTAAGACGAAACCATTTTTTTGATCTGGCGAGTTTTTAAGAGGAGGCCCAAGCCCCACTCATCCACCCCCGCGTTGTTCGACACGCAGGTCAAACCCTTAACGCCTTTGTCCAGCAGGGCTTGAATGGAATTTTCGGGAATACCACAGAGACCGAATCCTCCGACGACGAGCGTGGCCCCATCAAACACATCATTGAGAGCCGCCGTGGCGTCCGTAAAAACTTTGTTCGCCACAGATCACATCCTTTCAACAATCAAAGCCACCGCTTCGCCACCACCAATGCAAAGTGTGGCTAAGCCACGTTTAGCTTGGCGCGTGTGCAGTGCATGGACGAGAGTCGCAAGAACTCGCGCGCCACTAGCACCAATGGGGTGGCCAAGAGCGATGGCTCCGCCGTGAACATTCACACGATCGGCGGCAATTTTGAGCTCTTTCATCGCCACTTGAGTGACGACCGCGAAAGCTTCGTTGATTTCCCAGAGATCAATGTCATTGGCCGTCAGCTGTGCCTCTTGCAAAACCTTTTGGATTGCGCCAACGGGGGCGGTGGTGAAGTGCTTTGGTTCTTGGGCATGCACCGATTGAGCCACGATTCGCGCGAGGGGCTTTAGTCCCATCTTTTGGGCTGTGCTTTCGCTCATCAAAATGTGGGCAGCTCCACCGTCATTGATTTTTGAGGCGTTGGCTGCGGTGATGGTGCCATCTTTTTCAAAAGCAGGGCGCAGGGTGGGGATTTTATCAAACTGAGTTTTGAAAGGGTCTTCATCCTTAGCAAATAAAACAGTTTCTTTTTTGACTGTGATTTTGACTGGAGCTATTTCGCGGGCAAACAAACCTTTTTCAATCGCTGTCTGTGCTTTTTTATAAGACTCAATTGCAAATTGATCTTGCTCCTCCCGCGAGAGTTTGTAGTCGCGAACGCAGA
>CALCCV010000511.1 GCA_937900305.1 uncultured Pseudobdellovibrionaceae bacterium
AATCGAAAGCTCAGGGAAATCCAAAACCCCCGCGCCAGCAAGAGCTCTTTGGGCACGAAAAGCGAGCAGGTCATCGTCTCGTTCATGGTGGAACGTTGCGAAAGGTTCGGGCTGGGCGAGGGGTTCGTCCGCTCTCTGGCAAAGACCCTCTGCACCTGGTTTTAAAGTGTGACCGATACCACCTCCACCAGGGTTTGCGGGGACCGAGGATGTTTATCTTGTGCACGGAGCTGATGCGCAAGTATGCCAGACGCTTTCATGTGAAGTTGGAGCAGTTCAGTATTCAGAACGATCACATCCATGCGTTGATTCGGGTATCTCGGCGGAGTCACTGCCAGAGTTTTTTTCGAGTGTTGGCGGGTCAGATTGCGCAGCGAGCGAAGCTTGAAAAGCTGGTGACCGATACCCCCGCCTCGGCCCGCGGGACGACTGGGAGTCCTCGGGGTGCTAGCGCACGCACTCGACAGAGGCGACCACCTTGGCGCAGCGGTAAGCTGTGGCTGCATCGGCCGTTTACGAGGATTGTGCGTGGTTGGCGGGCGTATAAGGTGGTTCGTGATTACATTGAGCTCAACGAGTTGGAGGTCACTGGCCGGAGAGTTTATCGCAAGGAGCGGACTCGCGGATGGAGTGAGGAGGAGAGGGCTGGGCTTTGGGTGCAGGCGTGGTGGGGAAGCATCGGGAATAAAAGATGGGTTGGCTCGACCGGAAGAGTTGAATTCCCAGTTGCCGGAAGATCGAAAAATGATCTTCTTTCAATATCGCTCGCAACATCTCACAACGCCCGATTCAAGTGCTGTGTTTGGCCGAGTCTTGGTGGTTGTGCCTGGAGATCCAGAGCGGTGGGTTCAATATGGTGTGCCCGAGGCGGGCCGACCCAAAACCCAGAATCTTTCGGTTCTCGCCATTAAGAAATCTGAAGATGGTAAAAATGATATCTATTTTAAAGATCACTATCGAATGTACGAACAAGGTGAAATTTACTTAAAGGATCGTTTTGCGGTCACGGGTCAATCTGACAATTGTATAAATTGTCACAAAAGTGGCGTGCTACCGATTTTTCCCGCTCCAGGAAGTTTCAGTGCGGAGGATGCATCAAAGATTGCGGCGGTGAATGCTCGATTTAGAACCTATGGGCCTCCGCGATTTGGAGGGTATGTTGATCCCGCGAGTTCAGGGCCGGGTCTTGGCCAAAGGACGCCAGAGGCTGTCGCGGCCAGGACCTCTCAATTTATGCAAAGGTGCACATCGGGCCAGGAATTTGAGGATCCCGAGAAATCGATTTCTGCGATAAAAAAATCTATGAATTGAGCTTCCTGCCACAGCTCTAGTGGTTTCGGTGAAATCAATTTTCCAGTCAATCGTGTCTTGCTCCATTCTTACGTAGAAGGCGGAAAGATGCCTCCGAACAATACCTTGTCGTCGGGAGAGCGAAGAGCATTGGTAAAATGCCTTGAAGCAGAATATTTCGGAGAACAGGACGGTGATCCCAGTGTTTTTGTGAAATGGCTGAAGGCTCTTTAGAGTGAAGCGGACTCAAAGAGGCACAAATTTCCTTCGTCAAACTCGCGTTGGGGTGGCCAAGATTCTTTTTGCGCGACCTCAACAAGCCAACTTCGAGCGTTGCCTTTGGTGGCGACAACGATCTTTTGTCGACGGCTGATCGCAATCAGTTGCGACAACACGTGTGAATAGGTCGTTGCGCTGAATGGATCATAAACATAATAGACTTCAGCGTCGGGAATTTGAAATGAACGCTGGGACAAGTCTTGGGTGTAAAAGTGGACATGTTGACTCATGCCAAAATTTTCGCAAGAAGATATCGAACTCTGCACTCGGTGTTTCACCAATTCGTATCCCGAAAAATCAATATCTGGTCGTAGCAAACCCACTATCATGCCAACACGTCCGTAGCCAGATCCTAAATCAATGAAGCGAGAATTCACCGCGGGATTGATCATTTGGAGTGCCGTAAGGACTGTCGAATAGCCCGATTGGACACCAACTCCTGCGCCTTCATACAAACGCTCGTTGATCTGCAGATCAGTGCACATCCCTCGATCTGAGTTGTAGTTAAGTCCAAGCACTTCGTCTAGGCGATCGAAGCTGTGATATAGAGAAATTCCTAACCACTGACCAAGACGTTTATTTTCCGCTTGAAGGGCGGACTCGAAGGAGTACAAAATTTTCATCTGCTCAAGGGCGACGGTTGCAAAAATTTGTCGGTCAATCTGTGCTCTTTTTCTAATTTGCGTGATGGTTTTTTTTTCTATTTCCAATGCTCTTATTGTTAAAGTTTTTGCTTTGATGACTGAAGAGGTTGTGAAGAATTCCTTCAGGAAATCAATTGGAATCAATTCAGATTCAAAAATTTGATCAATGAACAAATTGAAATTAATCGCTCTGGAAGGAGCGTGCTTTTCCTCGAGCCAATATTTTTCTTTTAAGAAAGAAAGGGCACTTCTTAAAAAGGAAACGTGGAGAAAAACTTCTGCGAGCGTCGAGGGATCCATCGCCATCAATTCAGAATCTAGATCTAAACGAACGAAGGTCGGCAAAGTGGGTTCTTGAAAGGATTCACTTTGATCAGTTGTCAAAAAAGACAGGAGGAAAGGCTTTGCTTGCACTGATTCAAATCCTATCAGTGCCTGTTTATTTCGGCAAAGGAGATTTGTGATTGAAAATCAGACGCAAAGTTCAGTTCCACTGAGGTTTTTGCGACTCCATGTCGATGGGAACAGATGTGTGTTCGTGGCAAATCAACCATTTGCCATTGATGCGCTGATAGCCGGCGGTGTAGCGTAGGAGCATGTCAATTTTCTTTTCATCCTTGGTTTGCCCGTGCATGTGCAGGACTCCGAAACCGAATGCGTGATCGTGATCTTGGCTGGTGTGAATTTTTAGATCGACGAAGTCATAGGCCATGGGCACTTTGGAGTTGTCAGCGTAGCTTTGCCAAGCTTTGCGATATTGATCGCGTCCCTTGTTCTGAAGGGGCGGCATGATATCGAAGGCGACGATATCGGTGGTATAAAACAACATGATTTCGCTCACCTTTCCGTACCGAACGGCTTCGGCAAATCGTTTTAACATTTGTCGAACTTCTGACTCGGTATCGGTGTGGGGATGAGGAAGTGGTTGATGGTCAGTGATATCTTGTAAATCCATAGATCCTCCTCTGTGACAAAGTTAGATTATCTTGTTCTGATCAACTTGGCCGCGCTTGGATGGCAATTGTGTATAACTACATGATCGAAACTAAGGCACCTACCAATCCCATGTGCCCGAAATAACTAAATCGGCCCGACGTTCTGGATCCTCTTGAATTAGAAAAGATAGGAATTTTTCGAAATCGACCGAACCAGAGCTCACTCCTTCAATAATTACAAATGGATGGGACTGGGTTTGAAACCAATTGTCGAGTTTTTTTGTGGTTCAGTTGTATCTTTGATGGCGGGCCATTTCGTTTCGCGAAAGAGGATCTAAGACTTACGCAGCCTCGGATTTTGGTAAAGCTCAGGTTTCATTCAAAACTCGACTCTGGCTAGTAATGTATCTATATCTAGTCCTTGGGGGGCCCTGATGAAATCTGTAAAGCGTTGGTTTCAATTTTTGTATCACAATTTTGCTCCTGTCCTTGTTTTTGTGGCTGCCAATCGTTGGTGGAGTTACAAAATAGCCGTCGGTGTGGCTTTAACATTTACTTTTTTTGAAATTATTCGACACAGATACCAAAATAAAAACATGACTTCTTTTTTTAAGATATCGGCGGCGATGGCGGTGGTCCTTGGCGTTTTGGACCTTCTCATCCAAGACGCGCTATTTTTTAAATTTGAAGCCTCGCTAAGTAATTTGGTTATGGCTATTTTTTTCGGCATTTCACTTCGTGGTGAAAAATCATTGATTCAGCAATTCGCCGAGGAACAGGGTCGGACCAGTTCGGAACCGTCAGAGGACAAGAATTTTTTTTTCCGCCTATTGACGATGATTTGGGTGGCCTATTTTGTCATGAAGGCTGGACTATATCTCTGGATTAATTTCAATTTTGAAATTGCGGATGCTTCATTGATGCGGATGTTTATCGGAAACGTCAGTTTTGGAGTTATGATATTTTTGTCGATGGGCTTGGCTAAACCGCTTTGGCGCATTTTAGAAAGATTCAGAATCTTTCCGTCGATGCGCGAATCCTATATCGGTTCGAATGGTTCATAAAGCAATAGTTACAACATCTCTTGGAGCATCGGATATATTTGGCAAACTTCCATGAGAGGGATTTGGCTGCTCAAAAGTCCC
>CALCCV010000512.1 GCA_937900305.1 uncultured Pseudobdellovibrionaceae bacterium
ACTGTGATCAGGATGCGCAAAGATCATCAGTTCCACTTTATTGAACTGGTGCTGGCGAATCAAACCTTTTGTATCGCGGCCATAGCTTCCGGCTTCAGAACGAAAGCAGGGTGAATAAGCGCAAAACATCTTAGGTAAATCTTTTTCATCCAAAATTTCATCTTGGTAATAATTGGTCACGGGCACTTCGGCCGTCGGAATCAAATAATAATCTAAATTCCGCAATCCAAAAACATCTTCGGTAAATTTAGGAAAATTACCCGTACCAATTAGTGCACGCGAATTGACGATGAAGGGGGGAATCATCTCGGTGTAACCAACAGCAGAGTGCGAATCCATCATAAACTGAATCAGTGCTCGCTCCATCCGTGCCGCTGCCCCTTTTAAAAAGGCAAATCGTGCCCCAGTCACTTTGGCTGCGCGATCAAAGTCGATCACGTCGAGGGCCATTCCTAACTCAAAATGTTCCTTAGCGGCGAAAGAAAGAACCTTCGGTTCACCCACAGTTTTGAGAATTTTGTTATTTTCTTCAGAATGGCCAACGGGCACAGATTCGTGCGGACGATTCGGAATTCGCAAAAGTAAGTCTCGTACCTTTTCATCGGCGCCCTGCGCCTCAGTCTCCATCGCCTTCACTTGACCCGACAGAGTCCCTAACTCCGCCAACAATTTGGTTGTGTCCTCACCTGCTTTTTTTAGTTTCGGAATTTCTTGACTGAGTTTGTTTTGCTGCGCTTTTGCGGTCTCAGCCTTGCTCATCAGATCTCGTCGAGATCTTCCGAGTTCGATAATTTCGTTCAAGATGGCATCAGGAAAGTTTCGATTTTTAAGGGCCTGCCGATAAATCTCTGTGTTCAAAGTGCCGTCGTCAGATTTCCGTTCTAACCATTTCAAATCGATCATGGGGTCCCCTTCAAGGCGCGATCATAATATACATTTTAAGGATCTGGCCGGCCAAAATAACTAAAAGATCAAAAACAAGCAAAGCTAAAATGGACCACTTTCGGCTCACTCTAAAAAACAAGGCCAACAAAACGAGTGTTGTAAAAACGAGAGTGAGATATCCAAATTTCGCCAACTCTTGGCCAATCAAAGCCAACGTAAGACTCAAAAAAAATCCTGATACTAGCCTTAACCAAAACCGAAAGACATTGGTCGTCGAACTTTTAACACCCGCATGAATACCGTAGGACCAATCTCGCATCTTTTCAGAAAAATCCATAGCCCCCCCCTTCTCACTCGCCCAACTTCATAAGTTTAGCTTCAATTTCCACACGATCCAAGGCATTCGGCGACAACCCCAAATACTTATTGTAGGCTTGGGCCGCCGACCTCGAGTCGCCTTTGCTTTCAAAGATCATCCCCTGCTCACGGTAAATGTCAGCATAACCCGACTCTTTGGTCGCAGCCAAGGCGAGCATGTCTTCAGCAATATCTAACGATCCAGAAAGACGGTAACACTGGGCCGCCTTGACATAAATTTCGGCCCCCTGAGGCCTTAACTTCAACGCCACCGAATATTCTGAAGCACAAGCTCCGTATTGCTTTTTCAATGTCAAAACTTCGGCCATCAAAATATAGGGATCTGCCAAATTGGGATTTTGTTTTTTTTCTTTCTTAATGGATTCCATCGTCAAATCGATGTCACCCTTCGAGAAAGCCGCCTTACCAACATAGTAGTGAACACGGGGAAAGTTCGGATTCACTCGCAAAACACGGCGAAAGTTTTCGATCGCCTCTTCATTGCGATTGGTTTCATAATACAGTTTTCCAGCTTGAAATAACGCATCTCCTTCAGATGGATCGATAATCGCAGCATTCAAATACGATTTTAATGCGCTATCTGGTTGCCCCATCGCCTTATAACATTCACCCAAACCAATGAACGCCTTTTTATTTCTCGGATCGAGCTCGGAAACCTGCTGATAAAATTCAATCGCTTGAGAATATCTCTCTTCGCTCTTCAACAAATCGCCTACGGCCAATTTGTATTCGTGAGAAAAGGAAAAGCGATTCGCCAAGTCCCTCAAATAAGAAATACCCGCATCAACACCACTCTGCTGGCTGATCCTCTTGGCATAGGTGATTTGGGCGTCCACATTCGTCGAATCAATTTCGATAGCGTGCGACGCAAATCGAATGGACTCGCGCTTCAGATCATCTTTTTTCTGCAAATCTGCTTTATTTGTCGGATTCAAATTCTCTGAATAGCTCGCGCTCGCATTCGACAACACGACAAAGGTCTCCGCGTCGCCATCATACAAGGTCAGTGCGCGTTTGCCATAGGTGATCGCAGCCCTTAGGTTTCCTTTGCGGTACTCGAGCAGCGCCAAGCCTTTATAGACCTCGTGATTATTTGGCGCAATTTTTTGAGCCTGCTGAAGGGCTGCAATCGCACCGGCAAAGTCAAATCTCTGCGTTAAGTAATCCGCCTTCAAAACATAAGCTGAAATCAGTTTTGGATCCGCTTCCGCGGCTTTCTTTAGCCACTGAATGGCCTCGTAAGATTGATTGAGTTGCCACAAACATTTTGCCGCCTTCAACGCAGCCATCGCTAATTTTGGATTTGCTTCAAACGCAGCCTTGTATTCGGATTGAGCCGTTAAATAATCGCCCTGTCGCATGTACTGGTCTCCGACCAGCAAAGCATCGCCATCTTTCAGGCCGCCCCTTCCCTCAGCCTTGCCACCCAGACGCAACAACAACTGTTTGATCTGAGGTTGAGACGGATTGAGTTCATACGCTTTTTCAGCAAAGGCCAAAGCCTTCCGTCGCTCCGTTTTTTCAAGAGCAATTTCAGCCAAAATCCAATAGGCTTCGGCCTCTAAATTTCGAGACGCGCGAAACTCGCTTTTCATGGCGCTTTGCAGATACGCCATCGCATTCTGCGATTGACGAAAATTTCGGTACTCCAAAATGCCCATCATAATGAGCGCTTCTTTGTGTTTGGGATTTTTCTGTAACACCAATCTCAGGTACTGTGCCGCGGGAACCGGTTCGTTCATTTTACTTTTGATGCGGGCCATTGCAATCGGGATTTTGAGCCAGTTCGGCCATAAACCGCGCGCACTCTCAAAATAAGAAAACGCGTCTAAATAGTTTTTTTCACCTTCTAATATTTCACCCTTGAGATAGTGCAGAGCTCCCATCAAAGAAAATGTTTCGCGAATCTCCAGAGATCCATCAATTAGACTTCGCGCCTCTTTGTATTTTCCCAGAATTAAGAGTTTGACTCCCTCGCACACCAAACCATTCGCATCCACGTAATTCATTGCTCGGGTGCTTTGAGCCATTTGCGAAATGACTCGCGAATCCTGAGAGTCTTGGAAGCTATACGGCCAAAGTTCGTGATAAACGACACACAACAGCCCGCGAACGTTCAGGTTGTTCGGAAGTGACTCCACAAGTGAAACTAAGGTATTTTGAGCTTTTGAATACCCCTCTACGGTGTCGTTTTCAACTCCACCCAAAGCCAATCGAAACTTCTCTTGCACCTCAGAGGCTTTCATTGCTCCGCGACTTTTACCAGGTCCAACCAAATGAATTTTTGCGGTCGATGACAATGAGGATCCATCATCATCTTCCAAAGCAAGGTAGACGAGACCCAGCACCAGCGCAAACAAGGAAGCCACAACAGCCGTTTTGAGCGGGCTGCGATCCTCCTCCTTTGCTTTTTCTTGTAGTTGCAACTGAACAATTTCACTTTCGTGCTTAGGAGAGCGAACCGTTTGAATCTGTAATGGAGACTGAACGATATCTCGGGGTTGATCGAGAAATATTTTTTCTTTTGCAGGTTGGATTTTACGCTTTCGCAATGCCTCTTCGGGGACCGGCATAAAAATGGTTTCGACTAGCTCGGGTTCTGGAGTTTTGTCAGCGGGATTGATCGCCACTTGGCTCATGACATTGTAAAGCAGCTCTGAAAACTCAGAAAACTGAGCCAATGGTCGCCAATTTTCCATTGGAAACTCAGCAACCAGCCTCTCTGATTCTAAAGAGATCGGAAGAGCACACGTCTGAACTCCAGTCACG
>CALCCV010000513.1 GCA_937900305.1 uncultured Pseudobdellovibrionaceae bacterium
CGATCCATTTTCTGGGCATTTGAAATTGGGTCATCGCAGTCCAACTAAACTCAAGGCAGAGGTTCGTTACGTGGCTCCAAAAATCGACGGCGTTGACGATCAGATTTTAGGAGTTCAGTTCGTGAAGGTGGATCTAACGACAGAGGCAAAGCTGATGAGTTTCACTTTGGATCTTCACCGCGAGCTCCTGGTTATTCGCGACAAAGAGTTGCGCACAAGACGTTCTGGCTAACGATCTTATTCTGTGGGAGAATTTCAACTATGACTTCAGACAACTCCAATTCATCCTCCCGAGGACCTGTTCCCAACGATTCGACTCGAACGCACGAACCTTCGGGATTTGAGGTGTTGATTCCCGAAGAACTTCGCGACTATCCCGAGCCGCCAAAATTGATGGCGACGCTTCTTCATCGCCCGCCAGACGCATGGGCTTTCCGGCTGGCACTTTTGCTGTGTTTGATCGCGGGCGTGTTTACGTTTTTTGCTCAAGGGCGTGGTCCCGAGGGTGCAGATGTTTTTGCGGCTGAGCTTTCAAAAATTCAGAGCGGTGAAGTTTGGCGAGCATGGACTTCCATTTTGTTGCATGCCGATTTTGCGCACTGGCTGGCAAACTCTCTGGGACTGATGTTTTTTTCGGGTATGTTGATCAGTTATTACGGCTTGCCAACATATGCCCTGCTCTTGCTAGTGGCTGGTCCGTTCGTGCAGTATCTCACCTTGTTCACATACCGAAATCCCGTGCACTTGATGGGAGCATCGGGAGTCGTCTATCTTTTCGGCGCCGTTTGGTTAACCCTCTACGTATTTACCGAGCGAGGTAAGCGGGTGTTTTCACGAATTCTGCGGGCGGCAGGAATTTCCCTCGTGGTTTTAGCTCCGTCAGAATTCAAACCGGCCGTCAGTTATGAAGCCCACCTTTTAGGATTTTTGGTGGGCATTCCATTAGGAATTGTGATTTACCTGCTACAACGTCGGTCCATATTAACTCACGAACGCTGGCAGTAAACTCAGTCTTTCAGACCTATTTTTTTGCAAGATTCACCCAGCACTTTGCGAAGCCGATCGATGGTTTCTTCGATGATTTTGTGGCGCTGCTCGCTGTTCATGTTCGCTTGATTGTTTGGGTCCATAGCTAAAAACCGCGACGTTGGCGTCGGTTTTTGAGACCACTTCTTTTTACTCTTGGTTGATGATGTCATCATTTTCCCCCTCACATCCCGAAGTCAGCATCCCCATGCGACCTCTGATCTTATTTCAACCGATTTTCGGGAAAAAACGATGCATATTTTTGAATAATAGGGATGGTGACTCAAGTTGATTCGGAAATTCTCAAACTGTGTCTCATTCGAAATCAAAGTCTTTAGGAGCTGATGCCGAGGGTGCTGGTGCCTTAGGTGCTGGGCGATCAGTTTGAGACCGCTGGCCTTGCGAAATCAATCTGACAATCTGGCCAACATCTTTGACGTAATGAATGACAAAGTTTTCAGGAAGCTTCACGCCCTTCAATCCTTTGCGGCTGGCTTCGGGACAAACCAAGGCTTTAAATCCCAACTTTATGCACTCTTGAGCTCGCAGGTCTGGAAAGCTCACGGCTCGGACTTCACCCGTCAACCCAAGTTCACCAAACCAAACCCAATCCGCGGGCAGTTCACGGTGCATTCCGGATGACAGCAGAGCGGCCGTCAGGGCGAGGTCACAACTAGGATCTTCTAAACGCAAACCGCCCACCACGTTGAGATAAATTTCTTGGCTGCCTATGTTCATTTTGGCGTGTCGATCCAAAACGGCACAGATCAAATGAAGTCGATTGATATCTAAGCCCACACTGGTGCGCCGAGGGGAAGGGAAGGGACTTGGAACGGTCAAAGCTTGAATTTCGCAGACGAGCGGGCGGGTTCCCTCAATCGTGCAAAATCGACTGGCGCCCAAAAGTTTTTCTGCACGCTGATCAAAAAATAACTCCGAAGGATTGAGGACTTCGCGCAAACCCAGTGACGTCATTTCAAAAACGCCAAGCTCCATGACCGAACCAAAACGGTTTTTTAAAGTGCGAAGAAGTCGGAAGGATGATTGATCACCTTCGAAAGAAAGCACGCAATCCACCATGTGTTCCAGAACTTTGGGACCAGCAAGGTTTCCATCTTTCGTTACGTGACCAACTAGAACCACCGAGAGTCCTCGCTGTTTCGCCAAGACCAAAAATCGGCCCGCGCTTTCGCGAACTTGTGAAACACTGCCGGGAGCCGCAGGAAGGTCGCTCAAAAAAACAGTTTGGATGGAATCCAAAATCAACAGATCTGGTTTGTACTGTTCAACGAGTTGAATGATAGCATTCACTTCATTTTCAGAAGCGACCGAAATATTGCTGGTTTTAATTCCCAAGCGGTGAGCGCGGGCTGAGGTCTGCTCAAAACTTTCTTCGGCCGAGACGTAAAGAATTTTGAGTCCATCTTTGGCTAGACCTCCGGCCATTTGCAAAAGCAAAGTGCTTTTACCGATTCCAGGTGGACCGCCCACTAAGACAAAACCACCTCGAGGAAGACCGCCACCGAGGACCCGATTTAACTCCTGTAAGCCAGTGTCAAAACGTGGCAAATGCACTTTGCTTTGGTCCAGATCCAACGTGCGAACGGGGCTCGCAGTGCCAATTGTTGAGCTGACATTCCAGCCACGACCTTCGCTGGAGCTCTGAATTTCCTCAACATAAGAATTCCAAGCCCCGCAGTCGGAGCACTTGCCCTCCCAGCGCGGGCGTTGAGCTCCACAGTTTTGACAAACAAATGCAATTTTGGGCTTCGATTTCGCCATAAGTTCTCGTTAATATATAGAGGAGATCGATTTTGACAAGCGGGTTTTGAGCCAAACAGTTCAAGCCCATTCCTGAGCCAAGGGATTCGGCTCTGGTGGAGGACAGTTGCAAGGACTGCACGCATTCCTGATTTTGATAAGCATGGGGCTTCTGGGCGTCGCTTCCCAGGCGGCGGACGAAAATTTTTCGGCGGGGTATTCGGCGTTCAACAAGGGCGATTTTCCGCAAGCGCAGGCCAAATTTCAGGATTCGCTCAAAACGGCGTCAGTGGTTGACGAATACAAAATGTTTTATTTAGCGCGTTCATTGCAGGAGCAGAACAAACTCAAAGAAGCGGCTGTGATGTTGCAAAAGATGGTCGATCGAAAGCCCAATCATCGGTTGCACATGGAAGCTCTGTTTTCGCTTGGCGAGCTTGAGCACAGCTTTGGCAATTTGAAAAAAGCCCGCGCTTACTTGAGCCGAGTTGAAAAGAGATATCGCGGAACAGATCTTTATCCACGAGTAGTTTGGGAACTCGCGGAAGTTGAGCGAAGCTCACAACGCAAAGGTGCGATGTGCGGTTACCTGCTTACGCTTTTCACAAAATTTCCCAAATTTAAAAAAGTGGCTGACTGGGGACCTGACCTCGACGAAAACATTTTTGAAGGAAAAAAGACGGGCTGCCAATTTGATTTTGAGGATTTTAAAACTCGTCTGCGCTACATGGTTTGGGGCGGCCTCGACATCAAGGCCAAAGCTGAAATGGAACTCGTTCGAGATCGAATCAAAAAGACGGACGAAACCTTGGCAGATGTATTACAGGCCCAGTTTTACATCATGGAGAATGATCCGGATAAGGCTTATGAAATCGTAAAGCCTCGATTGAGAAACAAAACAAATGATCTTGAATTTCTAAGTAATTTTGCCATTATTGCGGCGAGAGCTTTGGACTTCAATGCCGCTGTCGCAAGCTATCTGCGCATCTACCAAATTACACCGCAGTCTGCAAAAGGTCGGTCGGCCATCGGGCAAGCGGCGTATCTTAGCTATATTGGCCAGGACTATGATGGTGCTTACCGTCGGTACTTGGAAATTCAAAGAAAATTTCCGAACACCCAGATGGCGAAAGATTCAGAATGGTACATCGCTTGGATTCGTTACTTACGAGGAGACTACGTCGGCTCCACGCAAGCTTATTTAGATATTTTGACAGACCTCAACCGCAGCAAGAAACGCACCGGTGTCAAAGAGCGAACGGCCTATTGGTTGGCCATGAGCTACTTTCGAAACGGACAGCTTTCAGAGGCCAAACAAATTTTCAGTTTGTTATCTAAAGATCCTACGCTTGGTTACTATTCCATTGCGTCGAAAGCGCGATTGAACAAACTGCCAATGATTCCTGATAAACTTCCTGAACTCAATCATCCGTCGCCTCCCAGGATGGTGTCGCGCTATATGCAGAATGTTTTTCCTCTGGTCGAAGAAGAAGTCGACACGGCGATTTCAGAAGTTGAGTACCTTCAGCTTCATTTTGCCGATTTCGACAGATCCACCGACTCTGAGGAGGCCATCGGACCCATTTCCGATAGCGGCGCGATTGAAACTATCGACTCGCTCGCCGAAATTCCTGACCCTGCGGGCATGAAACCTGATTTTCAGCGGCGCCTAGAACAGGCCAAAGTTTTAGTTCAGTTGGGTCTTGAGGATTGGGCGAAGTGGGATCTCTATGAAATCGAGAAAAAATCTAGCAACCGTGAGCTACTGAAAAGTCTCATGGCGCTTTACCAACAGATGCGAAGTTACAATCGGTCTTCTTACATTGCGCAAATTCATTTCACCTCGCCACGGCTGCAGCAACCCATGGAAGCGAGCCGGCTGTATTGGGAATTGGCTTATCCCGAAGCCTATAAAGATGACGTCAGCAAATCTTCGAAAGAATTCAAAGTTCCACCGGATCTTGTTTGGGGAATCATGCGGGCCGAAAGTCAATTCAAACCCGAGGCGATTTCTCCGGTCGGAGCGATGGGTTTGATGCAGGTGATGCCCATCACCGGAATCAAGCTGTCTGAAGTTTTGAAAGAGCCCAAGTTTTTGCCGACGGATCTATTGCAACCGCCAACTTCGATTCGTTATGGCTCAAGGTATCTGAAGCGCTTGTTGGATCGATTCAACAATTTGTACCCATTGGTGGCGGCCGGTTACAACGCCGGCCCGCATCGAGTTCGCAATTGGATGGGGCTGTTTGGTCGCCTCGAGACTGACGAATTCATTGATCACATTCCTTTCACGGAAACGCGCAACTACGTAAAAAAAGTGATCAGTAACTCTTACGTTTATAAAATGCTCTATGAAAAACAAGGCGAGAAAATATCTTACTTGGCCGATCCGCTGCCTTCGATGTCAGATGATCGATCTCCGTCGGCCCAATCGTGGGATGAAATCTGAGATGTTTAGATATTTCATTGGCCCAGTGTTGATTTGCGCCGCTGCCAATCTGCTTTTATGTTCGGCGAACGCTGACGACCTCATTGTTCTGCAGGCGCTCGCACCGCTGGTCGATTGGAACGTTGACAAAACGCTCGAGACATTGCGTGGGCTTTGCATTGGCAAACCCAGCTGCGTGGATTTATTGAAAGGCTCTGTGTTTAGCTCGCTCACTCCAGAGGGGTGCCGGGCCATCTCGACTTCCTTGCGTGACGATCGAAAAATTTTTGAATCTCGCAAGCTCGAACTGACCTGCATTGGACTGAGCGA
>CALCCV010000514.1 GCA_937900305.1 uncultured Pseudobdellovibrionaceae bacterium
TGCGATCTCTTCGGCTGCAGCACCGCTCATGCGAGCCAGATTTCCCACTTCTTCAGCGACGACGGCGAAGCCCTTGCCGTGTTCACCCGCACGGGCGGCTTCGACAGAAGCATTGAACGACAGCAATTCTGTTTTGTTGACGATTTCGTTGATCACCTTTGTTTTTTTATCGATCTGTTCGATGACCTTGACCGTTTCGGCCATGCCTTCACTGCTGCGATTGATTTGTTGCATGGATTCGGCCATTTTGCTGATCACCTCTTTGCCTTGCGACACCGCCTCCTGAGATCTTCCAGAGGTTTCTTCTGCCGATCGAGCATTCTCAGTGTTTTTTGCGACCATTGAATTCATTTCTTCGACAGAAGCAGCCGTTTCTTCTAAGGATGCGGCCTGCTCTGTAGCGGCTTGGGAAAGCTGCTCTGCCGACGAAGCAATTTGTGTTGCCGCGCCACTGACCTGTACGGAACTGTCAGAGAGATTTTTTACAACCTCTGAGATGGCCCGAGTCACCGCTCGCAAAACGAAAAAAGCCAAAGCGATGGAGGCAAATATCGAGACTGTCGCGGTGATCAGCCCCATCCAAAATGATCGTGTCGCTTGGGCGTCGGCTTCTGCCGACTTTTCGGCCAATTGGGTGGCGGTCAGTTCGTTCAGCTGGTCGAGGTACTTGCGCATAGGTACAAGCAATCCATCTCTGGCGGACACATAGATGGCAGCCGCTTCATCATTCTTATTTTCAAGACTCAGCGCTCGAGTTTTAGCCATTTCTGCGATGAATTTTGTATTGTAAGACATGTATTCATTGAGTATTTCCTTTCCTTTTTCCGAAGCCAGACTGCGGTAGGTCTCAATATCACGTTCGGCTTTGACCAAAACGTCCTTATAGGTCTTGTCATTTTCTTTGAGTTGTTCGGATTCCGTAAGGACAATGGATTCGAGCACCAGACTGTTGATTCGGCGCTGATTGTCTTTGATTTCAGAAGTCAGTTGATCGCGTTTGACGATCGAACCCGTGACTTCGATTAGGACGTCCCTCAGTGACGACAAACTGAAAAGACTGACGGCGGTGCTGGCCACAAATGCCACAGACAAGACCGCAATGATGCTCCACACTTTTTGACTGAGACTCCATTTATTCATAACACTCTCTATCTTTGTTTGTTCGTGAATTTTGTTTTTTAGTTTCAATATCAAATTCAAATTGGAATTTTAGGATCATCTTTTGTTCTAGGCGACTTGGGACTGCGTATTGGTTTGGACGACTTGGAGGTCATGCAAACTCAACGCTGCTCGAATGTCTAAGATCAGGGTCATTCGATTGTCTCGACGTGCAACTCCCGTTAAAAACTGACCCTTCAAAGCCAGAGTATCCGGCGCCATACTGACGTCTTCCGAGTGAAAGGCCAAAACACTGTTGATGCGATCGACGATCACGCCCAAACAGAGAGCTGGTTCTAGATCGAGAATGATGATTGCCGTTTTTGGTCCGTTTTCGATCTTAGTTAATTGCAACTTAGACCTCAAATCCAATACGGAAATCACCTGACCACGAAGATTGATAACTCCTTTGAAATAAGAAGGTGTTTGCGGAATGGGCGTCGGCTCGCTCATCTCAATGACTTCTTTGACTTGAAGAAGGGGGATCGCGTACTGCTCCTTGCCTAATAAAAAAGTCAGGTATCTTTCGCTGGTGTCGGCCTGTCTGGCTCGGGCTGGCTTTTTAGATTCTTCGTGACTCATGCAGTCTCCCTTTTGTTGATTTCAGTTTTCTTTTTTTGTTTGTCAGACCCACGAGCCTTTTTTGTGATTTCAAAAAGATCCAGTATGAGCGCAGGTTTGCCATCCCCAAGGATCGCGGATCCCATAAGACCGCAATGACCTTTGACTTCATTGCCCAAAGGTTTAATCACCACTTGCTGCTGAGACAGCACTTGGTCGACCATGACGGCGTACTTCGTAGTGCGTCCGTCAGTAACGATCAGCGCTGTCAGCAGAGAGGCCTCTTTTTCAGCCGCCGACGTTGCGGAATCACGCCCCAAGAGGGTCGGCAAATGAAAGATCGCCAAGTGCTCTTCTCGCAAAGTCAAAAGTTCAGGTCGACCATAAATGAAGTTGATCTCGCTGGGTTGAGGGCGAAAAAATTCGGAGATCTGGGCTAGCGGAATCACATAACGTTCGCTGCCAGAACGAACAACGACGCTGTCCACAATCGCCAAAGTTAAAGGCAAAAGAATGCGAAAGCAGGTCCCTTTGCCAAGCTCTGTCTCAATTTCAATTTGGCCTTGCAGCGCTTTAATGTTGGTCTTAACAACGTCCATGCCGACGCCACGACCAGAAACATCTGTCACAACCTCTTTCGTTGAAAAGCCAGGAGCAAAAATCAGTTGATAAGCCTGCTCGTTCGAAATCAAAGCATCGCTAGATAGAATGCCTTTGTCTTTGGCCTTTTGAATTAGCTTTGCAGCATCAAGACCTTTTCCGTCATCGTTCACTTCGATGACAACATGACCCGCCCGATGAAAGGCAGATAGACGGATGCATCCGGTGCCGGGCTTCCCCAAATTCATTCGAGCGCCCGAGTCTTCCAAGCCATGATCAACGGCATTGCGAATGATGTGCACTAAGGGATCACTCAATTGTTCTAAAACTGTTTTATCAATTTCAGTCTCTTCTCCCACAAGTTGAAGTTCGACGTCTTTGCCGAGAGTCTGGGATGTGTCTCGTACAATTCTTTGCATTTTTTGAAAGGTTTGTTTGATTGGTAACATGCGAAGGCCCATGGAAAGACTCTGGGTGTCTTTAACAATTTTTGACATGGAACTTAGAGTTTCGCGCATCAAAGAAGAGATCACGGTGTCACGCTCAAAACTCTGCTGAACCATCACCGCTTGAAGTATAGACAACTCGCCCACATTGTTCAGAAGTTGCTCTATACGAACTAGACTGACTCGAATATTTTCATCTTTCACTTTATTTTGGACGGGAGTCGAAGTTTCAATCAGCGATAGGGGAATCTCGACTGAGCCCGGCACAGCAAAGGTTTCTCGAGCTTTACTCTCAGTCGGCAACACACGAACTTCGATGTCCGTGGGGCCAGGCAGTGAAGAGCTTTCCGTATTCAAGGTCCCCGTCATAGCATTGCAAAGTAAATCTGAAAGTTCAGCATTGAAGTAGGTGGCGGTCATGTCCTTTTGGAGGCAATCGATGGTCGCAACTAAGTAGTCGTTGGAGCGCAATAGCAGATCGACAATGTCTTTCGTTACCGCAATCCGACCTTCCTTCAAAGCCAACAGCAGAGATTCAAGTTTATGCGTAAAATCGGCTAGCTCTGCAAAACCCACCGCTCCCGAGGAGCCCTTGAGATTGTGAGCGAGCCTAAAGATGTTATTTAATACCTTGTTGCACTCTGGGTTCTTTTCCAGATCGAGAAAGCATTGCTCCACACTTGAAAGCAAGTCTTTAGCTTCGATCAAAAATTCGGTCTTAATTTCACTTTCAAACGCGTCCAAGGACATCCCCAGTTTAAAGCACCTATTCAAAGAAACTAAGCTTTAAGCACTTTACTTCAAACTATGTATACTTTCGGACCGGAAGCGAATCGAAAATTGTTTTTTTAGGCAAAAAAATGTGGCCCATGGGCAAAAATACTTATAAGTATTTTATATATAAAGCATTGATTAGGGCGCTTCCTCATTTTCCTCATCGTGGCACATGAATTCTTACCTTGATCCAGATGATCGGACACGCGGAGACAAACAAGATCTTTAACGCCCTCACACAATTCTTTTGGCACTGACTTTGGCCCATTCGCCTCTCCATTTTGGAGGAGGACAAGTCTCAGCCCAAAAATGAGCACACCAAGGCTTTGCGGTCCTGGTTGTCCTTAGGATACCTGGGAAGTTCTTCCTCTGGCAAAATGCCTCTTCAATAGGGATTTGTTTTCTTAACAGCCGAGATTTGTTGGTGATCTTTACGGCCTTGCCATAGCCAGAGTAAACGTCGGTCAGCAAAACTTCGCAAGCCGCATTTAACAGCACTTCGCCAGCCACGTCCCCGGATCCTGACAGCTGCAGCGATAGATGGAACGCTTAAATTTTAAAATTTCAAATTTTTTCGCAATGACAGTGAGTTGTTCAGAGTCTTCAGTCATGCCGGAGTCGGACATCTGTTTACCACGACGCCGGCTTTCATAGCAAATTTTAAGGAGTTTTTAGATTCGTTTCACTCCAGTCAATGTGTCAGCTCGACCGTTTCTAGGCAATTGCAAATGACAGCGGATCCAGGCTGTAAGTCTAGCAGGTGACTAACCCTTGCGATTGAGACTCAGATCAAAACCTGAATTTGAATCGGCTGACCATTTCGTAATTTCTATTCTTCTTAGCGACAATAATTGTCACCGATATTTTCACATTTGTTCAACACACGAAGTTGCCAAACTCATTTACATTGGCTCCAAGAGTGGGTCGTCCCCGACTACTTGATCATCACATCGAAGGAGAAAATATATGAAAAAGATCGTTGCAATACTTGCACTTGTTCTGACAACAAATGCCCATGCCTACAGATTTGTGGGCTCACCGGCATCCGTAATCACAAAATCGGTCAAAGATAGACTCACTTCCATTTTATCTGAAGATACTACCTGTTCTAAAAATAGGTCGCCATCTGCTTCAGCCGTACCATTGACTTGCTCGTACTACCTTGGATTTACTTGGAGTGCTAGTGACTGTTATGAGGCCACCAAAGGTTACTATTCTGACTATCTTTGGACAACTGATCGAGGATGCTACGGTTGTAAATAAACTGCAAAAAAGTATGCCAGCACCACTTCGTCTACGGTTTGAAGTGGCTGCAAATAATATCGTGCCATTTTTCGACAGCTCACGCCGATCTGTGAACGCATTATACCAATTTCACATGAGATATAATCCATTTATAATTTCAGATGTGAGCAACAGACTGCCCCGGCTCAATAATCGCCCCCTATCTGTGGCCACAAAAAGCTTCTCTAATGCGAGAGTTAAGACTAATGAGCGCAAAATACCTGCGAAAAAGCTCAAGGCCTGAGAAACTTGAAAGATCTTGTTTCGCAAATTCAATGTTAAAATCCGAGTTGATTCTTTTGGAAAAATCCTGTTTTCTTAATCTCACTGGGAGTGATCCTTTTTCTTTATATACTCTTTACCAAACCAATATAGATGCGAGGCAACGAATGACATTTCGGGTAATTCCAATTTTCTTTTCGTTTTTTTTTCCGATTTTAGTTTTTGCCAACGGTCCATGTGATGAAATGTCAGCAAAAGAAATTCAACGTGTCGAATTTCAAGATGGAATCAAGATCATCGCTTGCGGTGAGAGTCCTAAAGGGAAGGTCAGCGATTTGACCATCCTTAAAGTTCAAGGCAAAGTATCCACAAGCCTGGTGGAAGGCGACTCAGCTTTTAAATCATACGAAGTGACAAAAACCGCAAAGTCCCTTGTGATAAATGAAGCACTTAGCAATGCAGACTCAAAGCCATTTTTAAGAATCGAAATTGCCTGCAAGAACAA
>CALCCV010000515.1 GCA_937900305.1 uncultured Pseudobdellovibrionaceae bacterium
CATGTTGTTTAGTTTGAAAAACGTGTTTAAGAAACCGTAGCGTCTCAGAAAAAAGACTCTCAAATTCTTCGGTGCGATGATGGATAACTGTTTGAGCTAACGCACTTAACGTCGATTGTGCAAGAGGAACGGGTCCTGGAGTAACTAAATATTTTTGCGACATGCCATATGTAAAGGTTGCTTATGCAAGTGGTCAAGGATTGAGTTGAAAAAATGAGATTGGTTCGCTAACGTCACGCGCTTTGAGGTTGGAAATGACGGAACAAAAACAGAAACGAGCATTTGTCGGCGGGGCTTCCCAAGGAATTGGACGAAGCGTGGCTGTTGAGCTCGCTCGATTGGGATTTTGCGTGACTGCGATGGCGCGAAGTGCGGAACCCTTGCAGGCGACGATTCGCTCATTGCCAGGTGAGGGTCACAATTATTTGGCGACGGATGCTGCGGATCGCGCACGACTCGAAGAATTAGTAACCGCAGAAATTAACGAGCGTGGCGGATATTCTGTCCTCATCTTGAATACTGGCGGCCCAGCACCAGGTCCCGTCGCTCGTGCCAGCGAAAACGATTTTTTGCAAGCGTTCAGTCAGCATCTTTTAGTTAATGTTCTTCTCACTCGGTTAGTTTTGCCGCAGATGCAGGCGCAAAAATGGGGGCGCATCGTCACCATCACATCTACGTCTGTGAAAGTTCCCATTCCGAATCTCGGTGTGTCCAATACAATTCGGGCTGCCGTTTCGAGCTGGGCGAAGACTTTGTCAATGGAGATTGCAGCGGATGGGATTACTGTTAATAACATCATGCCCGGTTACACAAAAACTCCGCGACTAGAAAATCTTTTGCGCAATCAAGCTTCACAGAGAAATGTTTCGGAGGAAACTGTTGCGCAAGAATGGGAAAAAACAATTCCGGCGCGTCGTTTTGCTGAGCCAGAGGAAATTGCTAAAGTTGTTGGTTTCTTAGTTTCTCCCGCGGGCTCTTATGTCAATGGAGTGAATCTTCCTGTGGATGGAGGAAGGACGCCCGCTCTATGAGATTCGCTCGTCGCCTTTTTACTTTGTTCTTTCTCTCAGTTGTTGTTTCGGCCTGTGCCTATCGGTTTGGTATGCGTGAGCGCGCATTTCCGGGTGGCTATACACAGATTGCGGTCCCGGTTTTTAAAAATGTAAGTTCCGAGCCAGGGATTGAAGTTTTGTTTACGACAGCGATGATCGAAGAGATAGAGCAAAGTCGAGTGGGCCGCTTGACGCCAGCCAATGAATCGCAATTAACTTTGCGCGGGAAAATTATTAATATTCGGTATGTAGCAGGTGGAGTTGTTAAAGGTGAGGGTAAGGGAAATTTACCACACTTGCCACAGGACTCAGTATTGGCCACGGAGTATCGTATTCTTGCTGTTGTCGATGTTGAGCTTGTGCGTATTTCTGACCAAAAATCATTGTGGGCTGGAAGATTTGAAGGTGAACGAAGTTACTCGGCGCCGCAAATGACTTTGTCCACGGCAAATTCAGTAAACCCACTTTACAATCAGAGTGCGCGCTATCAGAATATCGGCTTAATGGCCAAGGATATGATGTCAGAAGCTCACGATCGTATGACGGAGAATTTTTAATGGGTAGTTTGCAATCACTGCAAGAGAGTCTTGCTGCAAATGAGATTTCTCCAATCTATTGTTTTGTGGGTGAAGAGCCTTATCTTGTGGAAGAAGCTCGTCGCCACGTTCTCGAAGTTGTTCTTGCGGGGACGGAAAAAGATTTTAACATGGATTCTTTTTTTGCTTCAGAAGTCGACCCCGAAAAATTCGTCGACGCGGTTGAAACCTTACCGATGATGGCGTTACGTCGTGTTGTCGTACTCAAAGAAATCCAAATGGCGAAGGAAAAGCTTTTGGAAGCAATCAATAAGATCATGCAAAATCCTGTGGGATCAACAACTCTGATAATGACGGGTGGAAAGGTCGACCGACGGAAAAAAATTTTCCGTCAGTTGGAGGAAAATAGTTTTTTGTGGGATCTGAAGCGCCCATACGACAATCAAATTCCAGAGTGGATCGAGTACATTGCTCGTCAGCAAAACCTGACGGTCGAGCCTGAAGCACGACGTTTGATGGCACAAATGGTTGGCTCTAATTTGCACGAAATTGAAAACGAGTTGCGTAAACTGAGTCAATACTTGGGCGATGCGAATTCATCTGAACGACAAACCGTCACGGTTGATCACGTGATGAAAGTCGTCTCCTACGCTAGGCTTGATAGTGTTTTTGATTTGACCAATGCCATCGGTGAATGCGATCGCGCCAAAGCAGATCGGAAGAGCACACGTCTGAACTC
>CALCCV010000516.1 GCA_937900305.1 uncultured Pseudobdellovibrionaceae bacterium
TTGAACATTGAATTACAATCAGCCCCTAGACGTCAACTTTGTGGGTAATTGAAAGTCCATCTCGCCTGTTTGAAAGCCGCGCTTTCAGTTTTTAGAATGGACCTCCAGACAAAGGAGGTTTCTATGAGTTCCCAATTATCCAAACGAGCAAATTTTTGGCATAAGCACATTGAAGCGGCGAAGTCTTTTCCAGGTAACGCAGTTGAGTATTGCGCTCAGGAAAAGATCAGACTTCAATCATTTTATCAGTGGCGAAGACGTTTCGCGGCCTTACAGATTCCGGTTCGCACAAATGCTTTTGCGCCGGTCGAGCTCTTGACTGCGTCACGGGCAGAAAACTTACGACAGAGTCATCCGTTGCCGGATCCGAAATGGGCGGCGATTTTTGTGAGTCATCTTCTTCGGGAGATGGCTCAATGAAGGCGGCAAATGATTTTGAAAATATATTTCTCCACAGAGAGGCTGTGGATATGCGTTGCGGGATGAATGGCTTAAGCCAGATAGTGCAATCGGCAGAGATAGGAGAGTTCTCGGGGAAAAATCTTTTCGTCTTCTGTGGGCGAAGAAGAAACTCGTTAAAGGTTCTCTACTTTGATCGGAGCGGATTTTGCCTATGGCAAAAGCGTCTTGATCGAGAGAGATTTCCTTGGCCAAAAAAATTGACTGCTGAAATCATGAGGCTTACGCCCGCACAGTTCTCGTGGTTAATTGAGGGATTTGATGTTTGGAATATAAAACCGTTTGAAGAAATAAAATTTGAAACTGTCTATTGACGAAATTGTTGAAGGGGAGAATATATACCGACATTCAAATGCTTGACCAAGAAACGTTCTTCTCTTCATCTGATGATCTCGTTCAAAAGCTTGAGGGCGCGGTCGCAACGATCGCGACTCTCAAGTCTGAGAATGAAACTTTAAAAACTCAAATCGATTGGTTAGCGGAGCAAATCGCAGATTTGAAGCGAAATCGCTTCGGTAAAAAATCGGAAGCTTTTGAGACATCGGAGCAGATTTGTTTATTCAACGAAGCCGAGATTGAGTCGCAAAAGCCCGATCCTGCAGATGACGAAGAAGAGTCGAACCAAGATCGCGAAGTTAAAGTCAAAGAGCATACCAAAAAAGTTCGTGGTCACAGAAAAGCTCTGCCAGAGAATCTAGTGCGCGAGGTTGTCAAAATCGAGCTTCCCGCCGAGGAGAAATTCGACGTAGACGGAAACGCGTTAAAGATTATCGGCTGGGAAACTTCTGAAAAACTTAAATACGAGCCCGCAAAGATCTCGGTCATACAATATCAGCGTGCAAAGTACGGAGTCGATCAAGGTGACTATGTAAAAACGGCTCCACCGGTTGCTTCGATCATTCCAAAAGGCAATGCCACACCAGAGCTTCTGGCGGCGATCGTTGTTGCTAAGTACGTAGACGGACTTCCGCTCTACCGAATGGAAGATTTTTTTAAACGTCACGATATTGCGCTCAGTCGCCAAACGATGGCGAGATGGGTGATACAGGTTGCTGAAGCTTGTGCTCCCATCCTCAATGTTCTGACGAATCGATGGATAAACTCGTTCTATGTGGCTCTTGATGAAGCGAAGGTTCAGGTTTTAAAAGAGAGCGGTCGCAAGGCCGAGTCTGGCTCCTGGATGATTGTGAGATCCACTCCGTTTGGCGAGAAGAAGGTGATCTTGTTTGATTACCGGGTCTCTCGCGGGAGCGATACGATGAATGAGCTCTTAAAGGGGTTTAAAGGCTTTATGCAGGCTGATGGGCTTAACTCATATGACAAGGCCACGGACAATGCAGACGTCAGCCGCCTGGGGTGTGGCATGCACAGTCGCCGTCGGTTCGATAAAGCGTTCGTGACTGGTATGAAGTCTGGCAAGGGTTTAGGCGAGCTAGGGCTCAAATATTTTAAAGAACTCTACGATATCGAAGAAGAGCTTCGGGATAAATCAGTCGAGGAGAGATACGGCGTACGCCTTGAGAAAGCCAAACCCATCTGGGAGGCAATGAAAACGTGGGCTGAAAAGAAAAAGGGCAAGGTTCCAAAGCAGAGTCACATCGCAGGAGCGTTCAATTACTTGCTAAACGAATACGAGTTCCTCACCAATTATCTTCTCGATGGCCGTCTTGAAATCGATAACGGATTTACCGAACGAGCGATTAGAAAGTTCGCAATCGGAAGAAACAACTGGTTGTTCAGTGATAGCGAAGACGGCGCCAGAGCTAGCGCTCAGCTTTACAGCTTCGTTGTCACCGCAAAGGTCAACGGCGTGAATCCCTACAAAGCACTCGTTGAGCTCTTCACCCAGCTTCCCCTGGCTAAATCTGAAGAGGATTATACTCGACTCGCCGATCTCATCCTAGCTCCATAAACTCGGCCTCACAACCAGGCGAAATGGATCGCTTACGATACTCATATGAGAACGGAACTTGTTTTGGAGGCGCTCGACATGGCAATAGGAAGACAAAATCTTGGCGACTATCCTCTGATAGTGCACTCGGACCGGGGCTCCCAGTATGCCTCTGGCGACTTTACAAAACGACTTTCGATTGAAGGAATTATTTCGAG
>CALCCV010000517.1 GCA_937900305.1 uncultured Pseudobdellovibrionaceae bacterium
GTGGTTTGATCAATTTGATCAATGAGTGGAGTTAATGGCTTTGATTCATCAATGAGCCAAAGCTTTTTGAAGATTGCGATCGATTTCTTCTAAGAACGGTTCGGTGTTCAGGTATTTATCAGCGCTGACTTTTTCACCATGGATGCATGCCGCGAGATCTTTGGTCATCTTGCCGCTTTCGACCGTCGAAACACAAACTTGCTCAAGAGTTTCGGCGAATCGAATCAAATCGCTATTGCCATCCAACTTCCCTCGGTGAGCCAGCCCGCGAGTCCAGGCAAAGATCGAGGCGATGGGATTGGTCGAAGTGGGTTTGCCTTGCTGGTGCTGGCGATAGTGGCGAGTGACCGTGCCATGGGCAGCTTCCGCCTCCATCGTTTTGCCGTCAGGTGTGATCAGCACGCTGGTCATCAGACCGAGCGAACCAAAACCTTGAGCAACGGTGTCAGATTGCACGTCTCCATCATAGTTTTTGCAAGCCCAAACAAATCCGCCGTCCCATTTTAAGCACGAAGCCACCATGTCGTCGATCAATCGGTGTTCGTAAGAGACACCGGCTTCGGTGAATTTTGTTTTGAATTCTTTTTCATAGATTTCTTCGAAAATATCTTTGAAGCGACCGTCATATTTTTTCAAAATCGTATTTTTAGTAGAAAAATAGAGCGGCCATTTTTTGGTCAACGCCATATTGAAGCAAGACTTTGCAAAACCACGAATCGATTCATCCGTATTGTACATGGCCATGGCGACACCATCACCTTTGAAGCCATAAACTTCGTGACTGATTTTTTCGCCGCCACCCTCGGGCTCAAACGTGATCGTGAGTTTGCCTTTGCCCTTTGTGACAAAGTCTGTAGCGCGGTACTGATCACCAAATGCGTGACGGCCAATGCAAATGGGTTTGGTCCATCCCGGTACGAGTTTTGGGATGTTTTTCATAATGATCGGTTCGCGAAAAACAGTGCCGTCCAAAATGTTGCGAATGGTTCCATTCGGAGACTTCCACATTGATTTCAGATTGAATTCTTTCACGCGAGCTTCGTCAGGTGTAATTGTAGCGCATTTAATACCCACGTTGTATTTTTTGATGGCTTCCGCCGAATCAACCGTTACCTGATCAGAAGTTTTGTCGCGATACTCCATGCCCAAATCAAAATATTTAATGTCGATTTCTAAATAAGGTAAAATCAACTTTTCTTTGATGAATTTCCAAATGATTCGGGTCATCTCATCGCCATCAAGTTCAACAACTGGATTGGCAACTTTGATTTTGGTCATGGCAGTCCTCTCTCTGTTAGTAACTGGTTCCATAGTCTTAAGACTCTAGTGTTTATGCAAGGACCATGCGATCTTTTCAAGCGATTCTGTCTCGGTGGCCCAATAACGATAAGTGTTAAAATCGGGAAACAAACGCTGAAAGGATTTTTCGTCCCAGCGGTTGGCGATCCAGCCCGCGTAGCCCATGACTCGCAAAGCTCTGAGCAGCGGGATCCAGGCGATTTGTTCAGTAGGAAACTCGCGAAACATTTCGTAGCCACTCAAAAACGCATTCCACTCTTCGGGCGAGCCGGAGGGATCCTCGGCGAACAGCATCCAAACATCCTGGACTTCAGGACCGTTGCAGAAATCATCGAAGTCAACGACAGCCAAGGTGTCTCGTGCGAGCAAAATATTGCCGCGATGGAAATCTCCGTGGACTCGCAAAAATTCTTCTGTTGGCAATTGATCTTCGACCAATTCTAAAATTTCGGTGGCGGCTTCGACATAGCGTTCGACCACTTCAGGTGAAATCCATTCTTGCAGAAGCTCTAAGGTTTCCCAGCCGCCATAGTAGTGCGGGCCAATTGTTGGTCGGTGTTGAGCGCGTTTGCGAGAGCTCACCGTATGAAGGCGCGCCAGCAGGGCCCCTACTCGCTTCAAATCGTCAGGTCGCAATTCATCGGGCATTCGAGCCCGAATTTTTGGAAAAGCGCCGACTAAATACGGATCTGCGCGCAGTATGCTCGAGCCAGTCTGATCTCTGAGTGGCAGAGATCGGAAGAGCACACGTCTGAACTCCAGTCACGGCTACAGATCT
>CALCCV010000518.1 GCA_937900305.1 uncultured Pseudobdellovibrionaceae bacterium
AGAGCAACGCCGACAGAAGAAGCGCTGGATGGTTTCGCCATCCGAAGAGCGAGTGAACCGACCCGCCTTTTTGATAAAGGTCTCACCAGCTCCACAATGAGGACAAGCAGACGGGCAGATTTCAGTTAGATGAGATTGAGCAAAAAAATCGCAAGGGTAGGGAGTTAAACTGCGCGACATAGAAAGCAGCCGTTGCAATTTTCAAAAACCTTTGAGAATCAACTCCTCCGGCCCTCATCCCGAACATGATTCCAAATTCGGAGATGCAAACAAGTCCGCCAGTTTTATAAATTTGAAGGCCATCGGGTTTGTGCTAAAAGTGTTGGCGGCAGGGGAAGCTCCCGATCTGAAACTTCTCTCAGCCGATATTCCCACCAGCCTACGTCGTGCCAACGATCAATTTTAAATCCAATTCGAGGATAAATTCCAATTTTCTGAAATCCGTACTTTTGGTGAAATTTTTCACTAGGAGGATAAGGGCTAGTGATTCCCGCATAGACATTCACGAACTGTTGACGCCTTAAGATTTCAAAGAGCACATCATAGAGTGCCGTGCCCGTCCCCTGCCCTCGAGCGCTCTCGCACAAGTAAACTGAACTTTCCACGCACCACTGGTAGGCCGCTCTTGAGCGGTGAGGGCTTGCATATGCATAACCGAGAATTTTTTTATCTAAGTCATTCTGAGCAACAATCCAAGGATGGGTAGTCGCTCCATTTTTCATGCGATCTTGCATTTCAGAGATAGAAGGCACCGTCGTTTCAAAAGTTGCCGGTGAATTTTTGACAAATGGAGAGTAAATTTCAAGAATTTCCGAAGCATCAAGTGGTGTCGCAAAACGTATGATCATCAACCTTTACACTTCTTCCATTTGAGTGGCAGAACAGCGTTCACAGCCCCATCGACGGAATCGAGGACGATCTGCGAAAATTCTCGAGGACCACTTTTCTCCATAAATTCAAGCCCGATGCGAGAGAACAATGACACTTTGATGTGACCGTCGCTGCACCTTGAATATGGTTTAATTTGAAAATCTTCATGAATCAATAAATCTTCCAACAGCGGCCCGAGAAATACAGATTGATTCAACATCTTGTACTGCCGGTGCTTATTCAAAAAGAACAATTGAAAATAGCCAAACGTATTTTCCGGAAGAGCCACGAAACCTCGAAAATCCGCGCTGGCGAGAGAAATTTGCCAGCCTTTTGGAACTTGGAGATCTAGGTTCAAATTACAAAACAAATTCGATCGAACTTTCTCGGGCTGGGTGCTGCCTTCGCCAATTTCAACGGAGTATTTGTCGAACAAGACCGAAACCTCTTGAAAATCGGGAGAGATCGTTGCGTTGGCCGAGTTTTTTTTGCATCCCGATCCTGAAAAAGAAACTTTTTGTATCTTAGCAGAGGGTGGCGCCGTATCAGCAAATGAGGTTTGAAAATAGGCCAAAACCAGCAGTGTTAACATCCACTTTACGCTCAACCAGCTTAAATTCGTTCTCGCATGCATTGAAAATCTCCAGAGTCAGGGGTTCTGAGTTCCGCAATTCTCGGACGGTCCGAAACTGCTGATCTGGTAGAAATATAGAGCAAACTAAAGTCCTGTCTCACAATGAGAATTCATAAACAAGGAAGTCCTTGGAGGTTTTGAAATGCGGCGGCTGTCGAATCTATAAACAGTGCGACGCGTGGAATGAAAAGCCCACGCACACTGGATTCCACGAGAATTGGACTTTTCAAGTTGGCATTAGGTTCTAAACTAAAGATAGGAGGTTTTCCATGAAAACAATGTTGGCAATCCTAATCTGCGCTGGCAGCTTGGTCGGTTGCGCTTCCACGTCGAAATCAACTAAGGAAAATTCAACTTGCCCACCCGACGTGGTGAGTTCACAGACTGAGCAAGAAGCCATCAGCGAACGTCAGGTCGCTTCGGCAAATTGCCCGCAGGATGGAACAAACTACGAAAAGGCTCATCGAAGTTTCGAACTGAAACGTTGATTCGCTTTTTCTAAACGAACAGCCTTGGGTTTGTTTTTTGCATCCACGAAGACCACCTGAGGCTTGTGTTTTTCAGCTTCTTCTGCGTCAAGACTGCAGTAAGAAACAATAATCACCAAATCTCCTTTCTGAACGTGCCTCGCGGCGGCACCATTCAAACAAATCTGACCTGCCTCTCCCTGAATCACATAGGTGGAAAATCTTGCTCCATTATTGCAGTTATAAATATCCACTTTCTCATGAACGAGAAAGCCTGCCGCCTTGATCAACCGCGGATCGATCGAAATTGAACCTTCGTACTCAAGATCTGCGCCAGTCACGACGGCCCGGTGGATTTTTGATTTCATCATTGTGACATTCACAAAGCACCTCGCATTTCAATTCTGTTTGTAGAAACACCAATCACTGTCCCGATTTGTCACTTTTCCCCCTGGCCCGCTGGCGGAGCTGGGTTCAGGCGATTGGCGAATAGAAGACCTTTTAAAACTAAATCCGGAATGACCGCATTGAAGACTCCTTCTTTTTCATAGAGGTGAGCAAATCCCCCAGTACCGATGACAAAAGCCTTTTCCTGTTGAAAACACTCTTCGTTCAAGCGATCACAAATTTCACGAATCATTCCCAGATGGCCATAAAACAAACCAGATTGAATGTTTTCAATGGTCGTTTTTCCCAAAACTTCTTTTCTCTGAACAATTTCGACGGAAGGCAGTTTGGCGGTCTTGGTTTCTAAAACCTCCATACTCAAACGGATGCCGGGAACAATGACTCCCCCCAGATGATCTTTCTCTTTCGAAACTGCACAGAAAGTCGTGGCCGTTCCCATGTCGACGATGATCAAATTGCGTTCAGGATACAAAGCCAAACCAGCGACGGCATTGGCCAGCCTATCCGAGCCGAGCTCTGAAGGATTTTTGTATTTAACTCTCAACCCCGTTTTAACACCAATTTGCAAAATGAAGGGCTCACAATTGAAATACTTTCTGGCGGCTCCACGAAGCGAATAAATCACTTCAGGCACCACCGAACAAATGAGAATCTGTTTCACTCGGGTCGGATCGATTCCATTTTCCCGTAATACGGACCTTAAAAAAACTCCGGTTTCGTCGGAAGAGGCATTCGTTTTTGAATTTCTTCGAAAACTCAGAACGAGTCTATCGCCATCAAAAACTCCTCCGTACACTTGCGTATTTCCTACGTCCAACGCGATGATCACGAAAGCCTCCTTTGAATTTCTGCGCCCAATGCCAATACACCCTTTAAGAGGGTCGGCGCCTGCTGAAGATCGTGGCCATCAAAAAATCTAAAATCTCTCAACAGGCCGTCTTGATAGGCCGCCACATCATTTTGTACAATCCAATCCACCTGCTTTTGGTCAGCCATTTTTTTCAAAGCGTCGGTCAGCAATTTTGAATCTCTGTGGTCCATAAATTTAAAAGCGACAACCAAAACGCTGTGATTTTTCGACCAGGTCTTAAGGCTCTGCAAAAGCTTTGAATTTTTAACCAAGTGAAGCTCTATACGTTCAGAAGCTGAATCAATTTTTTCAACCCCCGACTGGGCGACCCCATTCACAAGAACCTCACCGACGTGATAGTCGCTAACCGCCGCCAGATGAACAATTGCATCAAAGGGACGAGATTCTAAGGCCGTCTTCAATTCCCTTTGCAAACTAAAGAAGTCCGTAAAAGATATTTCGTTGAGACCGCCATCCATCTTCTTTTTTTGAGCCGTCAGTGACCAATTCCAGTTCGCTCGCGCTGCGCGAAGAACAAAAACCTCGTGACCGGCTTTCAAAAACTCTTCGGCCAAGACAAAACCCGTTTTTCCAGAACTCACGTTCGTGATCGATCGAACCGAATCAATCGCTTCTTGAGTTCCTCCAACGGTCAATAAAATTTTTAAAGGTTGAACCATTCCCGCAGCCTTTTTCACAACCGGAACGTTATCGATCAGTCTGACTTCTTCGAGCCAAGCGGCTACGAACCGGCGATCTTTTTGCTCAACAAGGTATTCGACCACGAATCCCCGACTCGTCAAAAACTCTCTCGCCTTGGCCAAATTGTCTATTTTGGTCAGAGCATAGTAAATTTCATTGGCGAGTTTCAGTCCCTCTGCGGACAACCGTGTGTTCCGTGAACTCAGAGCCAAGCCCTCAGATCCCCTTACAGTGGGAACACCGACAATTTCGATCGGCAGAAAAAAATCGGCAACCATCTGCTGAATCAATGTGAGTTGCTGAAAATCTTTTTCGCCAAAAAAAGCTCGCGTCGGTTTAATCAATTGGAAGAGCTTCATGACGACTGTCAGCACTCCATCAAAATGGCCAGGGCGATTCAATCCGCAGAGCTCCCTCGAAAAATCGTTTTCAACAATCTTATGGAGATACCCTTTGGGATAGATGTCATCAAAGGTTGGCAGAAACACAGCATCCACACCGCACTGACGTGCGATTTCTAGGTCCGCCTCCAAAGTCCTAGGATATTTGTCGAGATCTGCAGGACTATTAAATTGGGTCGGATTGACAAAGATGCTCAAAACCACGATCGCGCCGGGTTGGCGAGCCCGATGCAAAAGCTCGGCATGCCCTTCGTGGAGCGCTCCCATCGTGGGTACAAAGTGCACGGGCGCATCGGGATGTGCCGCCGCCGTTTGCGTTCGCCAAGTTTGTAAATCTGAAATGGTTTTAAAAACATTCATCATTTTCACCGACAACTTTCATCGCGATCAGTGGATCAGCGATAACTTTCCTTTTCAGTTGGAAAAGTGGCGGCTTTCACATCTTCGGCAAAATGATTGAAAGCTTGGAGGTGGCCTTCAAAAGACTGACCATACCGCCGCAAAAATTTCGGAGTGAAATCGGGCTGAAATCCCAAGAGATCGTGCAGCACCAACACCTGCCCATCCGTACCGACGCCAGCTCCAATTCCGATAGTTGGAATTTGCAATCGACTTGAAATTTCGGTCGCCAGTGACATCGGGACACATTCCAAGACGACCGCAAAACATCCCGCCTGTTCGAGCTCTTGGGCCTCCCGCAATATTCGTTCGTACTCCTGCGGCTGCTTGCCCTGCACTTTGAATCCGCCAAGTTGGTGAATGGATTGGGGAGTCAAACCCAAGTGACCCATGATCGGAATTCCCGAATCAACGGCATGCTGAATGACCTTCAAATTCCCTCGTGCACCCTCGAGTTTCAATGCGTTGGCTCCAACTCGCATCAATCGCTCCATATTTTTCAGTGTGTCGTAGTTGCCCTTTCGGTAACTCATGAACGGCAAATCACTGACGAGAAATTTTTCGGGTGCACCTCGACGTACGCTGGCCGTGTGGAGCTCCATCATTGGCAAATCTGCTGCCAGCGTGTCTCGGTGGCCGTGGACCACCATCGCTACTGAATCGCCGACCAGCAAACAATCAACTTCTGATTTTTCTAAAATGCGCGCAAAAGGAAAATCGTAGCAAGTGACCATCGAAAACTTTTGGCCGCGTTGTTTGTATTCTGAAAATTCACTGAGGCTCTTCATGGGCTGCTCCTTGTCTGTGTCGCCAAAAGTTCAAAAAGGCTTGATAGATCTGCTTCTCATGTTCTGACAACACTTTTTGGTGAGATGCGATGGTGGTTAGGTCGCCGCGCACAATTGGACCCGTCAGCGCTCTATCTCCCAACTTTTCGAAATTGTCGAGCAACGACCGCAAGTATGTGTGCGAAAATTCGGTCGGAACACCTAGGCCTGCCAACTGCTGCTGCATATGAGTCCACAATAGCGTCGAAAAATTTCCGCCCATCACACACTGGGCATGATAAAAAGATCGCTGCTGATCGGGCAAAAAAACAGAGGCATTCTTTAAAAAGGGAAAGGTCCGTTTAAAATCCAATTTTTCATCGACGATAAAACCTATCTGGTCATAAAACTCTAGTGACCAAACAACCGATGAAAAACTGGCCAATGGATGGCAAGCTCGCATCTCAGGGTGCACTGTCGCGCCCGAAAAGTGGATGACCTGCGCCTCGCCAAGAGCACCCGCTCGTTCTGCCAAACGCCCTTTCAAATGGTCTTCCCAAAATTCAGCCAAACTCCCATCGCTGATGGCCAAGAGCACATTCAGTGAAGCGGCTGGCATCTCCAAAACAGCGTGCAGTTCCGCCAAATCCTGCGACCGATGCCAATGAAAGAGGCGAAACTCTTCGGCTCCTGAAGTCGAGCCGCGTGTATCCGCCGACTGAGAATTGGAAATCTGATTTGATAACCAAAATTTAAGGTGGTTGGCCAAGCGGCCATTCCCGATCAACAGGAAATGCGTGGCCTGATTCTGTTTAGACATGCGGCTTTACTCCTTTGGTACCTGTCGATTAGGATCAGGTCCGATACGTCTTCCGCTATAGGCTTTCACGATACCACAGCCTGCGCCCCGGCTCAAGCGGAAGACCTTTGACCCGCTATTGGTCGAAGAAATCTAGTGGTGAACGAGGAGATAGCGACATGCAAAAAACCGAAACTCTCGCAGATCCGTCCCTGAAACCCTTGCGCAAAGGGATGGACAAACGGATCCTTGGATTCCTGTCTCTGCTGGCGCTGCTGGGCCTTTTTACGGTTTTGATTCTCGGCATTCAAGCCAAGCCAGTCCCCTGGATTAAACCCAGCCACGTCGACCAAACGTATTCGTGGGGTCGCGTTGTCGCCGAACGCTTGAAGGAAAAATTTGATCGCACTCCCAAAATCATTCTGTCACTGCCGACAGATTTTAGCTTTGAATCAGATCAAGTTCGCGGATTTTTGCAAGCCACCAATCACGAGATGCCCCTTCCCGAACCTGCTGAATTGCAATCCGTGACAGGCACTCAGCTGATGGAGTTTTTAACAAACGCAAAATCTGGCGTTTTTTTTGTTCCTGACAATGTCGCCTGGGAGGCGCGTTCGGTCCTGCGCGAAGCACAGTTTCAACACTCTTTCGTCGTTGTGTATTGGACCAAAATTTTTCCAACTTGGTCTGAGAGTCCCGATTGCACATCACCGCGGCCGGTTCAGTGGGAGTGCCAACTCACTGACACTTGGCAAATTCACCGCCGCCAGTTCAAACCCAGCAAAAATTATTTCGGCATGCTTCTCCAGCATTCACAATTTGAATATGTCTCTTATCTTCAGTCTTCAACTGAACTTTCTACGCATTTAGAACCTTAGCTCCGCAGGCCGTCGCTGCATTGATCATTTGACTCCCTTTATCCTGGTGGCAGGCTAATGTTTACCGGCACGCGGAGTGCTCACCGCAATGTCGGACGATGAACCGATTCAATCTAATTAAGGCCATTTTGCAAAGGGGAGCTTGTGGACAAAATCAAATTTCAATTTACTAATCTTTTGTTCACTTTTACTTCTCTTGTCGCCATTTTTCTAGCCAGCATGACCGCCGCAGCTATCGAAGGGTTGCCGGCCCAACCGACAGATCCGGCGCACCCGGGCAGTGCAATCGCACCGTATGAAGTTGAACGGGCAGATTTTGTTCTGGATGGTCGCAGCGTTGAAGTTTTTTTACCAAAGTCGGCGACAGGTCCGCAAAAATATCCATTGATCGTATTTGGCCATGGCCAAGCCCTGGGAGTTGAACATTATCGCCGGACGTTAGAACATCTCGCACGCAAAGGAGTTGTCGCCATTCATCCTCAGTTTGACACGGGATTTTTTGACCGCAATTGGCGACGAATGGCTGATGATTACAATCGACTGACAGCCGAGGCCCTCTCTCGCTATGCTAATTTTATTGCGGCCGATCAAATCGTCTATTCTGGACATTCAAAAGGAGCTTACGTCGCCTTGGTGGCGGCCGGCGCGCCCAGCCGAAGTGCTAACCCACCCAAAGCTCTAATCCTCTTCGAACCCGCAGGCTACGATGCCGAATACATCCAGCAAATGGACGTTAAAACGCCGGTGACTTTGACTTGGGCCGACGGCGACACCATCACTCCTGCCACCCTCATTCACGAAATCTATGAAAAGCTTCCAACTCAATACAAGCAGCTCATCCAAGTCAGCAGCTATGCCGCCACAGAGCCAGAACTCGTCGCTGATCACTTTTTCATGCTCACAAAATCCTCCGTGGTGGGCGGCCGAACAGGAGTTTCACCCTTTCATTATTTTGGCGGCTGGAAATGGCTCCTAGGATCTGCTTGGGATTTGCAGAGTGGAGGCGGACTCACAAATGCTTATGTTTATGGTGCCGAGACGGACTCGACTGGAATTTCAATTCTCAAACACCATGTCTTAAAAAGCTGGTGAGTCACCGCAACTCTTCATCCACCCAACTCAGATTGTCGGCGACAGTCAACCAGCGGGCGTGACGCAAATTATTGGTCTTCAATCGCATTTCGCGCACCGCTCGATTGCTAAAGACACGATCGATTTCAATGAGTGCTTGCTTCAAATCATTCCAAGTCGATTCAGACATTCGAAGATAGCGAATCATAAAATGGGATTCTGCGGACGTCTGATGAATCGCCTGCCTTGTCATCTGCGAAGCCCATTGCGCATACAGATCCAAAATAAATTTCGAGCAACCAATCCATTTGATGGGATGCGGAGACGGCAATTTCAATCGATTGTGAGGCAAAACCG
>CALCCV010000519.1 GCA_937900305.1 uncultured Pseudobdellovibrionaceae bacterium
TGGCATTGACTTGAACTGTGACGGGATTATTTAGAATCGGTGTCAGTGTGAACGAATAAGTTGTTCCAGATCCACTAAAAGAAGTGATTGTAGCATTGCTCACGGTTAAGTCTGAAATATCAAAACCCGTGACGGTCTCTGAAAATGTGGCAGTGACTGCGATATTTCCATTGGTTGGATTTGACGTAGCCGAGGTTAACGTGACCGACGGAGATTGATAGTCGACCACAGAGTTTAAAATATTTGAATCAACGACACTCGCATTTCCAGTCGTGTCTACAAAGACTCCTGCCGGAATTTTCACAGTCACAGTTCCCGTACTTCCAGAGGCAATGCTTGGTGTGATATCGATCGTATAGGAACCTTGATTGATTGTAACAAGATTTGAGGCTACCGCATTGGTGACGGTGAAATCCGATGCGGTAAGACCTGTGACGGCCTCAGACATCGCGATTGAAACTGTAAAGGCACCATCATTTGTGAGCGTCGGGGCTCCTGAAAGAGTCGCAGTGGGTGGCCCTGGAACGGAGGCATCAATGGCAAAGGCACTTGTCTCAGCAGTATTCGTATTACCTGCATTATCCACTGCCACCACTCGAAGCTTTGCCGTCGTCACTTGATCATAGGGCACAGTCCACCCATAGGGAGAAGTGTCGTTGACAAGTAAATCCACCACGTCTGTAAATATCGCACCATCTGAGGCGTACTGAAGTTTAAGACTTGATAGCCCACTTGAGTCTGACGCATTCCAGGCCACATTGAAACTTGCGCCTGCGACTTTAATCCCTGTGATATCGGTTAATGTGACACTCGGTGGAGTTTGATCCAAACTCACAAAAGCCCCATGAGATGACGCCGAGATATTTCCTGAAGCGTCTTTGGTCCAGACAGAGACGTACTTAGTCCCTGTGTCTGATGACAACGTGAAGCTTTCAATCTGTGCGCCCGCAGTGACACAAGTTCTTGTAAACTCACTGGCTGCAGGCGGTAAGTAGCTTTCTGTAATTGCGATTGTGGAAAAACTCTCGCAGTTGATAAGGCCAGATCCCGTGTCCAGAGTCAGTGAAATTGCGGAGCTGTTGGCATACTGAGGAATCGTCACGCTTGGCACTGTCGCAGGATGCGTGTCTTGAGCGATCACACTCATGGTTTTTTGATACGTGGGTTTTGCCAAATCCACATGCCCTGAACCATTCGCCGAGCCCACGGTTAACACAATTGAGTGAGTCCCTTGAGCATTTTTACCCAAACTCCAAGACAGCGAGCTTGCGCTAGAAACATCGGAGTTATCAACCGTCCATTTGTAAGCTTTTTGATAGTTTGAGTACCAGTGAACCGCTTCGGCCACGAGGGTGTTGGTTTGCCCCTCTTTAAACAGCGCCGGTAAAGTGGTTGTCACGGTTTGTGGAGGGATGGTTTTGAATTGATCTAGCGAAATCCCAGTTAAGGTTTCAAAAGCTTGTTTTTGGGCGGCATCATTTGCAATGGCATTAAAGCAGGCATTTAGATCCCGGCTGTGGACTTCAGAAAGACCCGCAAGGACTTTATTGGCATTCGCCACGGTCATGGAGTTGAGGTTTGTTTTCCCGGAGTCATTAACAAAGGGGATATATCCAAAAAAGGTCGTGCCCATAGAAATGTTTTGCTCGGCTATTCCAGTGACGGGGCGATAGAATTCTTCACTGCAGCCTGTGGCCTTTAACATGTAGCTGATCGTGGCACTGTCTTCGACCGAAAGCACTTCGGGGACTGAAATGTTAAAACTTCCATCGTCATCCACACCCGATTCCGCAACTGAGGTGTTGTCAATGGTGCCATCGGAATTGACTTTATGAAGGCTCACTTTTTTTTCGGAACAAGAGGCCAGCGTCACTTGCGAGAGACTGGAGATCGATTGCGAGCCGGGCTCAAACATCAAGGCTTTGCCATGAACTTGCGTACCGGGCGATTGAGGTCCTCCGTTTAAATACTCAACAGAGCCGTCAAGTGTGCAGGCTGAAAGAATGAAAGAAGCCCCACCCGAGACGAGCAAAGTTACAAACGACCTAAAATAAAAAAGGTGCCGAGAACTCAAAAAAATGCACTCCTGTCCTACGTTCTACTCTTGAACCTATCGGTAGAAGATGGACAGTTCTTAAGAAATTCCCCTTTTGCCGCTGTCTACTTTTGAGACCAAAATATGCAAAAATGAGGTGGTCCGAACCGTGGAAAGCGAAATTTCAGCTAGGATTGGCATCGTTAAAAATCTCGAAAGAGGGTCAGCCAGCGGTCCTTTGTGAGATAGGTGTCTGTTGGCGAGAGATCCCGTAAAAATGGCAGCAGAGAGAAGCGCAAAACTTGCAGTTGCGAATCTTTTCATTTTTTCCCCTTTTGTTGGTTGTGGTTTGCGAACCATTTCTTTGCGGAAGGAGATGAGCGTGTCAATGCCTCGGCTATCAAACTGTTTCCTGCAAAAAACAATCGTGGCATTGACCAATTCAGAATGAGGTGGTTCGCTACTCAGTCTCCGAATCCTTCTTCGAGATTTTCGGTGAGGGGGGATGGATTTTTGATGACGAGGCGTCGGAAGGTGATTCGGTTGTCGATCAGATCTGCCTTGACGATGTCGTGATAAGACAGATCGTCAGTCATAACGGGTTGATTTTCGAGGCGATAGTTGCCGTGTTTTAGCACGGAGGCCCAGACGGTTTCGCCAGTGATTTTGCTACCTCGAGTTTTTTTGATAGGAATGAGCAATTTGACCAAGTTCATTCCTTATTATTAAGCCCATCTCACAGGTTTTCACAACTCTTATTGGGAGAGCTGCCAGCTTTAGGAGCGCTGCTCAACGGAGCTCTTTAGATTGCCGCCGGCCGCCTCTTCACTCGGGATTCGGCAATTCCGTAGATGACCATGTCGAGACCTCATTGCAGTCGATCATGACGGAATTGATCTCTTTGACTTTAAATTCGATTTTCCAAGTTAAATTGGAGTTAGAGGTCAATATCTCGGATAAGATGCTTTTGTTTTTCATATCATAAATCACGAAGGC
>CALCCV010000520.1 GCA_937900305.1 uncultured Pseudobdellovibrionaceae bacterium
AGGAGGCATATACAGAAGCGAGGCGAATCGTAAGCCTTGCCATATCCAATAAGAATTGGAGTGGCTCCTTTTTTCTGCCTTCACAGGGTCATACTGCTGAGATCCTGAACACCGTGTACAAGCCTTTTTTGCTTCAGTCTCCAAATATCGACAAAACCCAAATTCAGTATCGTCGGTCGGGAACTTATTCTGAATGTACGACTGTTTTAGAAAACGGCTTGACCCCAGGAGCGTACAACGATGGTGAAGCGATATTTTTTTGCGAAGACTACTTCCCGAAAGGAATCGGTGCTCAGCTCATCATTCATGAGTGGGCCCACACACGTAATTTTGAAAATGAGTGCGATGCTGTTACTATCGAGATGGCAACCCTTTTGTTAGCAGGTCGCTTTCCGTTACCGTCCGCTTACATGAATAAAGAATCAGGTTCGTGTTCCGGCATTCAGCCAATCATTGTTTCCCTCTTTGAGGAATTTTATTATAAAGTCCCTTTGGCTCGTGATTTACCCCATGGAACAAAATTTCAATTGAGAGCAGATCTTGCAAAAAGAGCCAATTCCGCCAAAGCGTTTGTCGAACCGATAAGTCTTTCCGATCAATTTATCGAATGTGTCTTGGTTCGAGGCACTTCTTTACCGACGAAAGCTAAGTCTGGAATACTTAAAGACACGCGAGAATTTTCCGGGAACGATACCGGCAAAACAGAAGTCAACGTTGTTTTGGATAATCGACAAATGACTTTACGTTGCTACACAGCTGCGGCCCTTCCTTTGACTGTTGCACATTTGGTCTCTCTGGGATTTGAGATAGAGGGTTTGAGCAAAACAAAATTGATACATTTTTTGAGTCGTTAGCCAAAGTCAGATTTAACTTTCCAATCACCCAAAGGTTTCAAACTCTTACTAGTTGGCAAAGCCAAAATCGCGAACAAGGCGAGTGCAACTAACCTAAATGCGGCAATAATTTGAGAGGAAATTTTAAAAGAAGTTCTTGAAGTGGCCTTCTGGCGAGTGTTTGATGGGCTTACCAGCCAGTTCATGCAGTGATTGGAGTTGCTTGCGAATCGTAAATTTTAACCTTCACGAATTCGGCATTTTCTGTCGCCAAATTGCCACTAGTCCACAAATCCGATACTCCAAGGTGTCTGGCTGCTTTCGATCGTCCCATGGTTTGGACTAATCGAACTGCGTCGCTCTTGAAGGTGCTAGAGTAGGATTTTCTTGTTCGGACGGCCATATTTTTCTCTCCCCATTTGTATTTTTTGGCGTCCGTTAAACGGGGGGAAGGTCAGTTCATTCTTCAAGTGCTCACTACTATTAAGATGTTGCAGGACACAGCCAAGCATCATTTCCGTGCGGTATTCATAAGATCGACGAAGTCTCTCAAAGTCGTTTTATTAAGATCGGACACAGCGAAATATACCATGCCATCACTTTGCCAGCGCCAAATATTGAATCCTTTCGAAGCGGCAAATACCGGTGGGTATGTATCCTCATTTGTGGGCCAAATAAAAACATTAATGAAATGTTGATCATGCATATAAACCACTGCAGCCACCGCGCGATTGGCAATGTAATCTAAACGTCCCCCAACAATCGGAAAACCCGCGTCCCTTAAGTCTACGAGTCTGGGTGAAAAGTCGATCTTTCCGCTAAACCAAGGTTTAACTGAATGAGAATCCGTAGATGCAACATCAAATAAATGATCAGACATCATCGACCTAATGTGAGAGTTTACAACTTCTTGTTGAAGCAGATCATTAGCCCTTGGCGCTTGATTAAAACTGGCCCACAAAATAAGGCATAAAACTGCAGCCGAGCCTAAAGCAGCTCCAAACCAATTTCCAAAATGAAAAGAAATAGTGACTTTTTTCGCTTCACTTGAAGCAACCAGTGTCTTGAGCTCTGTTCGCAAATCTTCGGGAGCCTGATGACGTAGTTTGACGAATTTATTGCTCATGATTCTCTCCTTGAAGGATTCTGTTCCTCCTTTCGAACAAGCTCCAGTATCTTCACTTTTGCTCGTGCCAACCTTGACATGACGGTGCCCATAGGTAAATTCAGAACCTCTGCAAGTTCTTGGTAAGAAAGCTGTTCGATCTCTCGAAGTACGAAAATTTCTCGGTATTGCTCTGAAACCGCTGAGAGGGCAAAACTGACAATGTCCAGCTCAGCCTTTTGCAATGCCGCTTCCTCAGGTGAGGGCCCACTATCCGCTTCGTTTTCAGAAAACGAAAGTTCCTCAACATCCATCACTGGCATCTTTTTTTTCATTGAAGAATACGCTGTATTTCTAACGACGGTCAGGAACCAGGGCTTCAGGTTTTCGACTTCTCCCTTGAAGCGAAAGGCTCGAATAAAGGAGTCTTGTAAGACATCACGAGCATCCTGGTCATTTTTAAGAAGCCAGCGGGCCAAATTGTATCCTGCATCTAAATGGGCAAGCAGCTCGTTTCCGCGGTTCAAAATTTTCCTCACAATACTTCGTCTTCCGTAATCTATACCTTAGACTTTGGCATTAGTTGTTTTATTCCATCCGATATAAATTTTCTCCAAAAGGCAGTTTCAATGATTTGAGAACTTCCTGCGATTAATTCGGGAATATTTCTTCCGGCATCGAAGTCTTAACTATTAGATCGCGAACAAACAAATAAAAGGAGCTTTGCCACATGGAAAAAATCATTCAGAAACTGCTGACTTGTCTCGTCATAGTTCTAACTTTAACTTCTTATGCAAAGGCACAAAATCACGAACCGTTAGAAGATCTCAATGAAGGTACGTATAGGACTGGTGCCTATCGTGCTTGTGACGTCAAAATTGAAAAGCAAAAAGATCAAATAATTATAATGACCCCGACGAGCATCGGGCCATACCCGGTTTTCCCATGTCAACAAGGACGTCAGTACATTTTCGAATGCTTTCAAAAGCCGTATGCCGAGTACTGCCAAAAAACTATCAGCCGCAATATAAGCCTGAAAATTAATGCTCGCAATCGATTTACGGTATTTCACTATGACAATTTAGGCGACTTTGTTGGAACTTATCCTTATGAACTCATTGAGGAGTTTGATGCCAATTGACTTTGTTTGATGATGGACCGCCAGCACTCTCAAAAAAGTTGAGGGTTTGATAGGACTGAAAAGCTCTTCGAGATTGTTCAAAGCAATATCGCGACTTTTTGGCAGAGTCCCTAAAATCAAATCCATTGCACCCGGCCGCCGGCCAGATCTGAAAATGTGTTGCATGTGAACTGTTCCACCTTCGGTTCTAGAGCTGCCTCACCGGTTAAAATGGTGATAGCTAGAATCTCTTGCCTGGTAAGCAGAGAGTTGTTACCAACTCCCGCTCCCATAAGAACCGAGCGTGATAGTTTCCCATCACTCGGCTCAAGCCTTTAGTAAGACCAGTTATTCTGATCCGTTCCTTCGATTTCGTTCACGCCAGTAAAAATAATCCCGATAGTCTGGGTCATGAGGATTTGCCTTAGCTCTAATTTTCGTATATCGACGGATGGGAATGGTCCTTGCTTTGAACAGATCCAAGATGCAATCTTCACGCTTTTCATTGTACTTTGAACAGGAACCAGGTGGGTTGACTTATTAAATTTACTTTTCGCTGATGAGACCCGTCGGC
>CALCCV010000521.1 GCA_937900305.1 uncultured Pseudobdellovibrionaceae bacterium
ATTATTGGTATTTTTTTAATCGTGAGCTCTCAGGCTTCGGGCAGCCACCAATCAAAGCTTGCCACTTCATTCGCGAACTCCGGTTTAGTCCCGAGGAGTTGGAAGTGCTGGCGGTGCTGGAGCAAAACCGTCACTCCATCTTTGAATTCATCAAACTCAAAGATAAAACTCTTCATATCAAAGATCTTATTCGCAAAGACAAGATCATCGTCAAGGACAGTCCGTGGACCTTCGGCTTTGAGGGTGGAGAATTTTTTGAAGCTCGACTTGTTCGATGGAAAGAGGAATGGATTTTCACAAAGGGCTTTTGTTTTCACCCTGGGGAAGCGAAAAAGTTTATTCTCATCGAAGTGAAGAAGTATCAAAAAAATCCTGACTTGGATGTTGAAGATTTTCTTCTCCGCTTGGCCAAGAAGCGCTTTAAGCTCGACCAATACAAACATGTGAAGCCCGAACTGATTTACGCTCAGATTTAAAGATTGCACACCCAGCTGAAAGGAATTGTAAGAGTGGCGAAACGACAAGAGATCCAAAGAGTCCTGATCATCGGCAGCGGCCCTATCATGATCGGGCAAGCCTGTGAGTTTGATTACTCTGGCACCCAAGCTTGCAAAGCGCTGATGAAAGAAGGCCTCGAGGTTATTCTTGTCAATTCCAATCCCGCGACGATTATGACGGACCCTGAGCTGGCCACCAAAGTTTATATAGAACCGTTGACGGTTGATTTTCTCGACAAAATCCTCGCGAAAGAAAAGCCGGACTCGATAATTCCTACGCTCGGAGGACAGACGGCATTGAATCTCGCCCTTGAGCTTCACGAAAAAGGCATCCTTCAAAAACACGGAGTTCGCTTGCTGGGAGCTGATCCCGTAGTCATCAAGGCGGCCGAAGATCGCGAAATTTTTCGCGCCATTTTGGATAAGGTGGGAGCACATTATCCAAAAAGCTTTTTAGTCCGAAATTTTGAACAAGGCCTAGAGGCCGAAGCTTCTCTCGGGCTACCGATGATTCTACGCCCAAACTACACGCTCGGTGGTGGCGGCGGTGGCATCGCCTTTTCCAGCGAAGAGTACCGCAAGATGCTCGTGAATGCTCTCCATGAAAGCCCGACCTCTGAAGTCCTGGTTGAAGAATCTATCCTCGGCTGGAAAGAATTTGAACTCGAAGTCATGCGCGACAATAAAGGCACATTCGTTGTGATCTGCACGATTGAAAATCTCAATCCCTGCGGTGTTCACACGGGTGATTCCGTGACCGTTGCGCCCATTCAGACACTTTCGGATGTTGAATACCAAGCGATGCGCGACGAAGCCTGCAAAATTTTAAACGAGGTTGGGGTTGAAACCGGTGGTGCTAACATTCAATTCGCAACTCATCCCACGACCGGTGCGCGCGTCGTGATTGAAATGAATCCGCGGGTGAGTCGCTCCTCAGCGCTCGCCAGCAAGGCGACCGGATTCCCGATCGCCAAAATTGCGGCTCTGCTCGCGATTGGCTACACTCTTGACGAAATTCGCAACGACATCACACTCAAAACTCCGAGCGCGTTTGAACCGGCCCTCGACTATGTTGTGACAAAAATTCCTCGGTTCGCTTTTGAAAAATTCGGGGGCGCCAAAGATTATCTGACGACGCAAATGAAATCTGTGGGCGAAGTGATGGCGATTGGTCGCACCTTTCAAGAGTCAATCATGAAGGCACTGGCTGCGCTTGAGGGTTCGACTGAGGCCATCCCCGATCGGCCGCTCATCCCCGAGCAACTCTCATCGCCGAATTCGCAGCAGATATATCAAATCTTCGCGGCCCTTCGACAGGGCTGGAGTGTAGAGCAGATTCAAGAAGCGACTCAATACACGCCCTGGTTTCTCGAACAGCTGCAAGAGATCGTGGCTTTTGAAAAAACTTTGGCCAGCGACTACAAAAAAAATCCGCGGCAAACTTTGTTGGATGCAAAACGAATTGGTTTTACGGACGCAAGAATTGCTAAGCTGATCGGTTCGACCGAGATTCAAATGCGAACGGCGAGAAGCGAGCACAAAGTTCATCCTGGATTTTTGCCGATCGATACCTGTGCGGGCGAGTTCGAATCCAACACGCCCTACTACTATTCTACATACTGGTCAAAAATGACTCCCGGATTCAGTTTTAAGAAACCAGTTGCCGTCATTGGTTCTGGGCCCAATCGGATCGGGCAGGGGATTGAGTTTGATTACAGCTGTGTTCGCGGGGTGAAGGCTCTTCAGCGTTTAGGTTCGCAGGTCATCATGATCAATTCCAATCCTGAAACGGTCTCTACGGATTATGACACCTCAGACGCTCTCTTTTTTGAACCGCTCACAGTGGAACATGTGAACGAAGTTTTGCGGGTCACCCAAAGTCAGGGTTTTGTGGCGCAGTTGGGCGGGCAAACTCCCATCAATCTCGCGCACGCTCTTGTTCAGCAGGGCCATGCTCTGATTGGATCAAGCCTTGAGTCCATCGATCTCGCCGAAGATCGCAACCGCTTCGCTGAAGTTTGCCACAAACTTCATCTCAAAGTTCCGTCCAGCGCGATGGTAAAGAATCTCACCGAGGCTCTGGCTTTCGTTCAGCGCGTGACTTACCCAATCATCATTCGTCCCTCCTACGTTCTGGGGGGCCGGCGAATGGAGGTTCTTGAAAACGATGAAGAGCTGACATCTTACTTTCACAGGTACGCTGACTTCATCACTCCCGAAAAACCTTGCTTCGTCGATCAATTTTTAGCAGGGGCACTTGAAGTCGACGTCGACCTTGTCGGCAGTGGCAAATGGTACAAAATTGGCGGCGTCATTGAACACATCGAAGCCGCCGGAGTTCATTCGGGCGATAGCATGGGTGTGATTCCACCACAGCGTTTGAAAACCGCAACGCTCGAAAGAGTGGAAGAGCTGGCTCTCGTTTTGGCTCGTGAACTCAAAGTGAAGGGCATGCTGAATCTTCAACTCGCGATCAAAGAAGACCAGATTTATATTCTCGAAGCGAATCCACGCAGCTCACGTTCGGTTCCGTTTATTGCCAAGGCAGCTGGGATTCCGCTTGTAGATTGGGGAGTCCTCGGTATGCTCGATGCTCCGGAACCCACCGCCGAGCACAATTGGAAAGACATGAAAACCATTTGCGTGAAGGGAGTGGTGTTTCCGTTCAAAAAATTCCCAGAGGCAGATTCCATTTTAGGCCCTGAAATGAAAAGCACAGGCGAGTCCATGGGACGTGGCCAAGATTATGCTGAAGCTTTGGCGAAAGCGTTTATTTCAAGTCACTACCGCTTTCCGCTCAACGGCGAAGTCTTTTTCTCTCTGCGCGAAAAGGACAAAATGCAAATGCTTGAACTGGCCAAAAAAATTTCCAGCATGGGATATAAACTTTCGGCGACTCGCGGGACCGCCCAGTTTTTTCAAGACCAAGGTCTGGAATGCTCGGGTTATAAAAAAGTACACGAGGGGCGCCCCCACTGTGTTGATCACATTCGTTCGGGCAAAGTGAACTTTGTCATTAATACGACGACCGGGCGGCGATCCATTGAGGCCAGTTTTGATATCCGTCGCGCCTGCATCGACTACTCTATCCCGTGTTTGACTGAATCCGACGCCGCCGAAGCCTTCATTCAGGCACTCGAACGAACTCGCAATCACTCGGCACTACCCATGACGGTTTCCCCGCTTTAAAGAGTGAAGTCGGGCTCTCTCCCACTTTCCAGATAAACGCACAGATTTCAGCACTTGCTGATTCTGTGCGTTTTCTCTCGAACAAATCGTCATCAGGCAGTTAAAATTTCCAATATGGATGTCACGCCTGTTCTTCAAGTTGAAAAACTCTGTAAATCCTTCGAAGGATCTTTTTGGGAAAAGCGGAAGCAAGTTTTATTTGACGTTAGCTTTAAGGTTTTTCCGGCCCGTGCGACGGGGTTTGTCGGGAACAACGGTTCGGGCAAAACCACCAGTTTAAAAAGCATTCTCGAATTCATTCGCCGGGACTCTGGCGAAATCAAATTTTTTGGTGAAGCTTTATCTCTCAAAACAAAAAGTCGCATTGGTTACCTGCCCGAGCGGCCTTACCTTTACGAATTTATGACACCCATGGAGTTTCTCAACCTGCACTGGCGCCTTTGCTTGCCAGATGTTCATGGTGAGTTTGTCGTCCGCGCGCAGGAAGTGCTCAAGCAGGTGAATCTGTTTGACAGCAGGAACCGGCGACTTCGTCAATTCTCGAAAGGAATGTTGCAAAGAATTGGTTTAGCTCAAGCCATTCTCAACAGGCCTGATTTTTTGATACTGGATGAGCCGATGTCAGGTCTCGATCCCGACGGCCGCATTATGGTCAAAGATATTTTAAAAGATGAGCTAGAGCGGGGAGCCACGATTTTTTTCTCCAGTCACCTCCTGCAGGACATGGAAGAGCTGTGTCGGGATTTGGTTGTCATCAATGACGGTAAAATTCTTTACAACGGCCCGTTGACTCAGTTCATGCAGTCAGCGAGCTCGCTGGAGCTCGCTTTTAAACAAGCGAAGATCAAGGGGACTGAACGATGAGAAAAATTTTGGTCATCGCCCGCAGTACAATTCTAGAGATGATTCGTGATCGCTTGTTTCTGGTGGCTTTTCTACTGGGATTCATTCTCATCGCATTGAGCCTGGTTCTCGGGGAACTCACTCTGGCCGAGAATCAAAAAATTATGGCCGACATCGGATTTTCCACGGTTGAGTTGGCGGCCCTTGTTTTTGTCGTTTTCAGCGGTTCATTTTTGATCGCAAAGGAACTTGAAAAGCAGACCATCCTCATCGTACTGGCGCGACCGGTCTCCAGAACTCAATTTCTGACTGGCAAATTTCTCGGAGTCATTGCAGTCGTCACCACGTTGATCGTGATTCTTTCCCTGCTGGTTCTATTGCTGATCGGTGAAACAAAATTTTTTCTACCAGGTCTGATTCCAATGTGGGGATTGATTCTCGAAATGTTTATTCTCACCGCCTTCGCGATTTTTTGGAGCAACATTATTCGTCCTGTGCTCGCCTTGTCGGCAACGATTCTCGTTTTCTTGACAGGCCATTGGTTGCCGGATTTGAAATTTTTTGCCAACAGGAGCGGGGATCCGACGTTCATTGCGTTTGGCGAAATCATGAGCGCCGTGAGTCCCAATTTTTTTCGCTTCAATTGGAAAAAATATTTTATCCTCGAACTGCCACCACCAACGGCTGAAATTATATGGGCGACGGCGCACGCGGCAATTTGGACGCTACTTTTAATCTGCTTTGCCAGTGCGCTTTTCAAAAAGAAGGACTTCGTCTAAAATGGATATCATCATTTTTATCAGCTTCGCACTCGGCTTGATTTTTGGGAGTTTTGGCAATGTGGTGATTTACAGATTGCCTCTTGGCAAAAGCGTTGTGCGGCCTCGTTCGGCGTGTCCCAATTGCTCGAAGCCAGTTGCCTGGTACGATAACATTCCGGTTTTCTCCTGGCTCTTTTTGCTCGGTCGTTGCCGCGGCTGTAAGGTTCGAATTCCCTTTCGTTATCCGTTGGTAGAACTTCTCACCGGGGTGCTATGGGCCCTGGCCTATTGGAAATATGGACTGACCCTCACCGCCCTCGAAGTCATGATTCTCACCTTTGGACTCGTGGTGGTTTCTTTCATCGATCTTGACCACATGATTATTCCCGACGTCTTCAGTCTGCCCGGCATTGTTCTGGGTTTTCTACT
>CALCCV010000522.1 GCA_937900305.1 uncultured Pseudobdellovibrionaceae bacterium
GCCACGCGGCTATGACTTCCTGAACTCCCTTTGGTCCCGTTTCTCCCGTTTCATCCACGACTCCCATGATACGTATTGCAGTCATTGCTTCCCCCCTCATTTTCGATCACTCCCGCACATCTGCTGGAGAACACGCACACTAGGGCAGTCGCACGCAGAAGTTGAGGCTTTGCGCATCGTGATGACAATTTGCTCTCACTCGGGGGGTGTGCCAAACTTCTCTTTCGAACTTTAGTTTCAAACTTAGGATGTGCGAAATGATGAATTTGATGAAGATGAAATGGAATTCTAAATCCGGCCGAGACATTGTGAATCTGTGGCTCGTGAACTCGTCAGCGATTGCACTACAGATGTATTGTGGAGATGCCCTGGGTACTGCTCCCTCAAAAACTCCAGTTCCACCTGAAATTACGCGCAGTGAACTTCTGACCCAGAGTCAAATTCCTGAGCGCCGCGAATTTCCTCTGGATGAAAGCGTGTCACCTTGTGAGGATTTTCACAAATACACTTGCGGTAAGGTGGAATCCACTTTCCAGCTGCCTGACGATCGATCTGCCTGGACGTTTTCTTTCACCGACAGCAACGAACGAATCTTAGAAGCAAAAAAGAAATACTTCAAGCTCATTGAGGCGGGCGCAAAACCAAGAACCGAACGCGCCCAGCAATTTAAAAATCTCTATCTGGCTTGCATGGCTCCCAAAGTGCGAGCCAAAGAAGAGCGCGAATTGGTCGCCACCGAAAAAGCCGCCATTCTTTCGCTGAAAGATCTGTCGGCGCTCCAAGATTTTGCCCAAGCTCGAATTGGCAGTCCCGATTCGACATTCATTGGGTTTTACAATTTGCCAAATTTGGACGATCCCACAAAAAACGACATGATGCTTTATGCCGACGTGATGAGTCTGCCAGAAAAGACTTACTACGAAAATCCTGAAGCACTGAAAGATCTTCGCGAATTGGCCGAAAAACTTTTCACGGACATCAAGCTCAGTCACCCCGCCAAACGCGCTCAGCAAATTGTCGATTTTGAAAAGGCGTTTGCCGAGAGCTTTCCTCTTCCCGCTGAATTGAGACAACGCGAGAATTCAAAGATGTACACCGGACGCGAGGACTGGATTCAAAAACATCCGGCATTGAAGTTGGACCGATTTTTAAAAGAAATCGACACCAAAGTGGCCTTTCGAAATGTGACTCCCGAGTCTTTTCAGTTTTTGAATCAGGCCTTGGCTTCGCGCCCGCTAGAAGAGTTGCAAAATGTTCTCTTGTTTCAATCTCTGCGAGATATGATGGATCAGGCTTACCCAGAGTATTTTAAAAAAATCTTTGAGTTCCGCCGCAAACACCTCGGAGGTCCCAAAGTCCGTCCGCCCTTAGATGAGCGCTGTACAAAAATGGTCATGGGAAATTTCGGTATGGAGCTCGACAACGAACTTTTGGATGTCCTGTTTCCTGATTTTCCTCAAGACAAAGTCGTGAGCTTGGCCGAGCGGGTGAGAACTTCGATTGTTGAAGGATTGCAAGGCAACAAGTGGCTCAGCAAAGACGCAAAGGCCGAGGCCATTCGCAAAGTTGAAAAGGCCACGCTTCGATTGGTGAAACCTTTGAAAGATGCTGACTGGAACTTCTTGCCAATTCAAAGTTACAATCCGAAGCAGCCGATTAAAAATCTCATGCTCATTCGCAAGGCTCGCATCGCGCGCGAACTGAAAGAGTTGGTCGAACCGCGCAATCGAGACCAATGGTACATGGGGCCTCTGACCGTGAACGCTTACTATAACCCACCTGACAACCAGTTTGTTTTGCCCCAAGGAATTTTGCAATTTCCATTTTATGAAGCCAAGATGTCAGACGTCGAAGCGTTGGGGGCGATGGGAGCCGTCATTGGCCACGAACTTGGTCACGGCATCGACGACCAAGGCTCTAAATACGACGCCGAAGGAAAATTACGAGAATGGATGACGATGAAAGATCTTGGTGAATTTCAGGCGCGCGGCCAGAAATTTGTCGAACAATTCAATAAAGCTGGGCACAACGGAGTTCTCACTCTGGGCGAAAACATTGGCGACCATGTGGGCCTGATGTTTGCGTTCAATGCCGCCTTCAAGGACCGCAAGGCCGCCAAGGCGGAAGACATCAAGAAGTTTTACCTTGGGTATGGACGTGTCTGGTGTTCAGTGCAAAGGCCCGAGTACCAGCAAGTGATGCTGAAAACAAATCCCCATGCTCTGGGTTGGGCCCGGATCAACGAACAACTCAAACACCAGCCTGAGTTCCAAAAAGCCTTCTCTTGCAAGAAGGGGGATAAGATGTTTTTACCTTCCGAGGAGCAAATTCGCGTCTGGTGACGTTTCAATCGAACTCGCGAGAGAAACGCCCACCCCTGACTCCGATGTCGGAGTCAGGGGTGGGCGTGGGTTGTTCGGTGCCACTCCCATTTCGGGAATTCACCTGAGCTCACCAATGATTGCCACTCCGTCTGTCCCATGGATTCGCCCTGCAAGGCTTTTTGCAACAGAGCGAGGACTTGCGGACGCTGAGCGTGAGTGGGATCGGTGATGCGAGAATTGAGTGGCGAGTGTCCCTCGCTGCTCACTAAAAAAAGTTCTGCCTTTGGATTTTTTGCGCTGGCAAATTTAAAGTGCTTCACGGCGTGAGGTGCGACGGTGGCGCCATCTTCGGTCCCTTGAAAGTAGAAGGTGGGAACCAGTGTGGGATAGTCGGTGGCATGATACAATGACTCCGTGGTGATATTCAGATCCTGACAATGATCATCCAGCAACATATTGGCTGCATACGTGACCCGCCCGTCCACAAGAGCGAAATTGAATGTTGAATTTTGGTGAAGAAGACCCAGCTCCCGACAAGCGATGGCGCCGAAGTTGTGCGCGCCGAAGAAGAGGCTGTCATTGGTCATGCCAGATTCGTCGATGATTTTTGCCGTTTCTGAAAGAATCGAGTCCGGATTTTCAAACAGCATTTTGAGCTGTGTATCGACGCTTTTACGAAAAACGGAGTGATACATTTCTTGTTGAACCAATCTACCAAACCAGGTGTTCGAAAACCCCGGCGCCGAAGAGTAGTGCAGGACTTTCACTTTGATATCCGGAGCGAGGCGATCAAAGTATCTTTGTGTGATGCGGAGGCGATGGTGAGGGGCGAAGAGGTCCAAACCACCCTCAAAAATAACACCCTCGAGAATGAGCGATTGAACCTTCTCGGAAAAGAGATTTGCAAAAATGGTCGCGGTCACGGTTCCATACGAATGGCCCCAGACTGAAATTTTTCGACTCATTTGAAAAGACCTTATCACTTCGGCCGCGTCCTTTGCCGTGTTCAGTGAGCTCATAAAACGAGGATCTCTTAAGGTCGCGGACGTCTTGGGATAAGAAAATCCAGTGCCGCGGGCATCGAACATGATGACATTCCATTCGAGCAGATTTTCGGCAACTTGGGACGTGTGACTCGAACCACCAGGCCCTCCTGGGAAAAGAAGGAGCGAAGATTTCTGCGGATCAAATTCTTTGAGGGTCCAAACATAGATTTCGGTCGTGCCGAGGCTGGGATCATCGTAGCTAAAAGGAACTTCAATAAAGCGACCTTTTTCATCCTTAAAGGCATCGGCCATGGATCCGTGCAAAGTGAGGTCTCGAATTTCGCGGCCACTGAGGTAGGGATTCATGAATGTAACGGCCAGGGCTGTGCAGGAACTCAAAATCGCACCAACCCAAATTCCAACTGCGCGCAATCCCTCCCTGGAAATCAAGAACTTTCGCATCAGCACCTCAACCAAAATGCGAGCAAGATTCAGACCGAAGCCGAAAGATGGGAGAGAGTCTTTATTCACTCTAATGGACTCTATTCACACTCTAATCGCTTGATCCGCTCCGAGGTGATTTTCAATCTGAGCTCCTGGCTGTGCGTGCTGCAAATCGGCGCTTCGTCTAAGAGTTCATCACTGGCCTGGCGATTCGCCGGAGGGTAAACCCTACCTATCGCTTCAATTTCAAGCTCGAAGCCGGATGCAGAAGGCTCGCCGCCTTGGCGGGGATGTACGATCCGACGAGACTCAAAATCACACCGACAAGCAGAACCGGAACCAGCAGGCTGAAGCGAAAGTCTGCCGGGATGGTGGCGTCGTAATAGATGTCTGGCAAAACTTCGAGCGGATATTTTTCAATGTAGATGCTAATAACCGTTCCGACGATGGCTCCCATAATCACCGCCGATCCGGAAATCAAAAAGCCCATCTTCGTGAACAACTCAACCGTCTTTAAATTCGACAGTCCAAGCGTTCGTAAAATCGCGATGTCGCGGCGTTTGTGAGAAATCAAAATTGCCAAAACCGTGATGATCGAACTTCCAGAAATCAATCCAGCAAAACCCAAAACCAATCCGATCATCGATTTTTCGAGCTTTAACGCAAAAAACAAGTCGGAGTTTCGCTCTTTCCAGGATTCGACAACGCAGCTCGTTCGCTGAGCCAAATCGGTTTTTGCGGATTCCGTAGCGTCCACATCAGGCAACCAAATTTCAGTTCCGATCTTGCGGCTCAAAGATTGGCGCAGAAAATTAAATGTAGTGCCGGAGTGATACATGATGAGATGGCCGTCGAGGTCTGCCAAGTTTGTGGCAAGCAAACGCTTCACCTTTACTTTTTCCACTCTCGGAGCTTCGCCCGGCGGAAGCAACAGCGCCTCTGGAGACAGCACCGAGACTTCATCTCCCTCTAGCACCTGAAGGTTACGAGCTAGGTCGATGCCCAGATAAATTTCAGAGGGGCCTGGCAACTCGTCGTCGACAAAAAAGTATTCGCCATTTTTTTTTCGGGAAATTTCGCGCAACTTCCGATTGAAGTTCTCGAGACTTTCCTCTTGCACACCGCGCGCGATGGCGCCTTGAAATTTACCTTCGTTGGATCGAATCAGCACATCCTGAGTTTCAAATGGAAATACACGCCAGTTTTTTTGCTCTTTGGCCCAGCGGTAATAACTTTCTTGCGTCACATCCTGGCGCGAACTTTCATTTTTTCCAGGAGACCAAACGACGAGGTGCGGTTCGAGCGAAAGGATTCGAGTCTCCATGCTGTGATTCATGCCGTTCATCACCGAAATCACAATCAGAAAAGACGAAGTCGACAAAAAGATAGCGATCATTCCAAGCCAACTGATCGTTTTCACGATCGCCTGAGCGCGGGCTGAAAAAATCAAATGTCTCAAAAAGTGAACGACCATAAGGAATAGTTTTACCGAGAGCCTGGTGAGCAGGCAAGAAATCAATGAATCGAGTCCGCGGCGGGTTTGCGCTCGTGGTCGCCGCGATTTTTTTCGCGCAGGGCTTCCTCTTCTCGGACGTCATCGACAGTTCCGCGCAGAAAGAAGTTTCGTTGCATCGCTTTGAGCATGACAACTGTTTCGTTCAGCGCTTCGACAAAGCGCTCGGCCGTGCGGGGAAGCTCAGGTCCCACTTGCTCCAGCGCCGGCCCCAGCACACGAAGGTCCTTAGTCACAATCACCAGGTTTTCCGTCAACTTTGCCAGATTTTCACCCAAGTGAGGATTGTTTTGATTGATTTCGGGCAGCAGGACGTTCAACTCACGAGTCACTCCCGTTAAATTGGCCAGCACCTCAGGCAACGCTTCGGTGCGATTGATTCCGCGGGTGAGTCTCGTCACCTCTTGGCTCATCGAATCTAGATTGCCCATCAAGGGGTCCATGCGATCAAAGAGTTTCACCATTGCACTGGTTCGGTCCTTACTTAAAAAGGCTTCAACCAGGCTAGAAACATTCTCGAGCATGTCAGAAATTTTTTCGAGCTGCTTATTCAAATTTTTTCCAGACAACAAATTGAAAATATCCATATTTTCGACGGACGCCAAGTGGGCCGCTTCTTTTAAGACCGGCAAATTCTCTGATCCGACAGTGATTTCAAGCACACGTTCACCGATGATAAAGGGTCGAATGAACTGGGCGATGCTATCCTCGCGGAGCAAGTGGGAGTATTTGCCAAGTATATAAAAGTGAATTTTTATGTTGTGATTGCTTTGCAGTTCGACGTCCTCAACCGAGCCCGCCTTGAGACCTTGAATTTGCACAACCGTGCCGGGATGCACTCCGTCTGCGCTACTAAATTCAGACGTGTAATGCACCTTGGGTTCAAACCAACCTTGTTTCACCGCGACCGATATGCCCATCAAAATGGAGCCGCCGATCACCGAAATAACAAAGAGGCCGGCCACTCGTTCAAACTTATTAAACTTGATTTTCATAAATTTGCCACACGCTTCTCAACTTGAGAGCCCACAAAAAGCTGATGACCTTCCAGGGCCACAATCGTGTGATCAAAAGGTCGAACCATTTTATCATCAAAGGCACTCACCACAATCGTAGACAATCGTCCGGCCTCACGAGCTTCATCGATCCAGCTGACAAAGTTCGAAAGGATGTCATCGCTCAAGCCCACGCTCGGATCATCCAACAACAAAAATGATGGATAGGTGACGATCGAACGAAGAACAACCACCAACTTGCGAACTCGACCGGGCACGTGCGCTGGACGTTCGCCAGCATACTTGGTGATTTCAAATCGCTGGAGGATTTCATCCACACGAACATAAGCTTGTTCAGGCGTACACAAATGGTGAAAGAGCAAGGGCAACAAAAGATTGTCCCGCAACGTTCGATTGTTGATCAATCCGCCATAATCAAAGGAATAGCCAATCGACAACCGATACGGCAAAAACTCTTCAAAAGACATTGGCACCACATCTATGTCGTTGATGACATAGCTTCCACTCGTCGGATTGTGAAGACCCGCCAGTGCGTTTAATAACGTGGATTTTCCCGCGCCCTCATCGGACTTCAGCCAAATCACACCACCCATCGGAAAATCAAACGTCGTGTTTTTCAAAACGGGATGCCCACCATCATGCCACAACGAAATGTCTTCGAATCGAAGACTCTCAATGGGAATGACCTGGCCTTCCATGTCTATGCCTCTCACATCACACCAAACCTAACTTCTGCAGCTGGCTGAGATAATACAGCGCCGTCACCGCCAGGTTGAAGACCGTGACGTATATCACCGAGGTCACAACCGCTTGCGTGGTCACTTGGGGAACTTCGTGCGGACTCTTCTTAACCAACATTCCTTGATAGCAGCAAACGACAAAAATCATGATCCCACTGAAAGAATTTTTCAGAACGAAAACCAAAATATCTTCTTTTGAAAATGCATTCGCCAACGAATCTAAAAAAAATCCGAGGGGTATTTCGTGAAAGAATTTGGTCAGAAAATATCCACCAATCAGACCAATGACATTGAAATAAAAAGACAGACACAGAACACTGATCAGCCCACCCACCACTCGCGGGAAAACGATGAAACTCAAAGGATTGATTCCCATCACTTCCAGAGCTTCGATTTCGCGATTCACGCGCATCGTACCGACTTCAGAAGCTACAGCCGTCCCACTGCGGGCGATGACGACGATTGCAGTCAGGAGCGGAGCCACCTCACGAACAAGAATCGCGATCATGAAGCTTCCTAAAACCTCTACGCCACCAACCAAAGTCAAATTCGACAGCGCTTGAAGCATCAAAATGCTTCCCACCGCTAAAGCTAAAACGGAAATCAGGGGTACAGCCTGCCAACCCGTAAAGTAAATTTGTGCTGAAATCACGCTGAAGATTTGCCGAAAGCCCTGGGCTCTATCCAAAACAGCGGCACGGACAGACACATACACCATCAACACCACATTGATCGTGTATTCGATATTGGTGGTTAAAAACCGACCCATATTGTCGATGCGAGAAAACATCCAACTCATGGTCAAAATATCGGAAGGTCTCTCACATCGGGACAGTCTAGGAACTGATTTTAGATCGCTAGTCCAGTCAATAGGCCCAGAAAGAATAAAACATCGACTTAAAAGCCTCTTGCCAGACCTCAGCCCGATCGGGCCAGTACCGTCCAGACACCACTGGATGCTCGTATATCAAAATTCCCGAAGGCAAGGCCCCACGAAATGTTTTCATCGCACGATAGATGTGCGAACGCGATGTGATGAGCAGAACTTCGCGACAACGAAAGGCCTCAATGAATGGCAGAGACTGTTGGGCATTTCCATAGGTGGAACCCGAACGGCGCTCCAAAACAATGTTTGATTCATTGAGATTTCCATAAAATGTCTTTTGCGGCAGAAGCTCTCTCAAACGAACGTCTTCGTGAACTCCAGAAATGATAAGTTTTCGCACGAGACCCTGCGAGAGCACATCAAAGCCCTCGCGCACCCGTCCCGGCCCACCCGTCAGCACAATTCCGCAATCGGCATGCCGCGTGGTCTGCCACGAGGTCATCGGTTGCGCCCGAATCTGTTTCACCTCTTGAAAAAACCACACGACCAGCGCCAGAGTCGCAAGCGTCGCTCCGCAAATTCCCAAACGCAACTGTCGAGATTTAACCGAGACAGGCGAGAATCTCAATTTCAACAGGAACCCCTTTTGGCAACTGAGCAACAGCTACGGTCGAACGCGCCGGCGGATTTTGAGGAAACCGTTTGCCATAAACTTCATTCACGGTCGCAAAATCATTCATGCTCGTTAAAAAAATCGTTGTTTTCACCACGTGCGAAAAATTTCCGCCAGCTGCAGTCAAAACGGCTTCGATATTTTTCATTATCAGCTCCGTCTGTTCTGCAACACCCGCGGTGCTCACTTGGTTTGTCGCGGGATCAATCGCGATTTGCCCTGAACAAAATAAAAATTGCCCTGCTTGCACGGCCTGCGAATAAGGCCCAACCGGAGCCGGCGCCTGCGACGTATGGATAATCTTTTTCATAAAACTCCCTCTTAATAATTTCAGCTGACTGACTCGCGTATAAGTTTCAATCACCCTAACCGTTCAGAACCCCAGCCTCGCCGCCCTAGAAATAAAAGTGCACACCTGCGCGCAACAGATGATCTCCCAAAGTCCGAAATCGCGATTTACCCAAAGTCACCACTCCCACGCCACCTTCGAACGAAAATCCTAGTGATTCCAAACCCGAGAAAAAAAATTCACTCCCAAAGATCAAATCGGCCTCGATGCCCGAGTGCGATTCTGTCTCACCCACCACGGTTGCACTCGGCATCTCTTCGTTCAACGTCGCCAATTGACCGCCCATATAAAAATGCATGTTCGGTTCATGAAAGATATTTCGGCGCAAACCAATCGCCATCGCCATGCGCGAGTCGTCGTCTTTGGTATCGATCCCAAAGCCAGCCGTCACTCCCAACTCTCGGCCAAAATAGTAACTCGCACTGAGAAGGGGCAGATCAACCGCGAGATTTTCACGCACGCCCACACCCAATCGTTTCGTCAGATCCTTGGCTTGCCCAAGCGAACTCCAACCACAGA